>JAIOII010000016.1 GCA_019912685.1 Kofleriaceae bacterium | reverse complement strand
CGTCGACGTGTCACCGTGCGGCACGAGCAGCGCGCCCACCGTCCCGCGCCGCGCCGGGATGCCGGCGAACGCGTCGGCGATCTGCGACGGCGGCGCCTGCGCGATCGCCGTCTGCACGCCACGGACGGCGGTGGCGGCCGTCGGGTCGTCGCTGGCGAGCTGCCGCACCACGTCGTCGACGCGCTGACCGAGCGGCCCCACCCCCTGGAGCGAGCCTGGCGTCACGTCGAGCAGCATCGGCTCGATCACCGAGACCTCACGCAGGAGCGCCTCGCGCGCCTCGGCGACGCGCTTCACCGCCCGCGCCTCCTGGTTGGCGGCACGCCGCGCGAGCCCGGCCTCGACCGTCGCCCGCATCTCGGCGGGGTCGTACGGCTTGGTCATGTAGCGGACGACCTGCTCGCCGTTCAGCGCGACGAGCGCCGACGCGAGGTCCGGCGCGCCGGTCAGGATCACGCACGGGATGTCGGGGTGCGACGCCTTGAGCGCGTCGATCAACATGTGCCCCGACATCCGCGGCATGTCCTTGTCGGTGATGACGAGGTCGACGACCTCCCTCGCCACCACCTCGAGGGCCTCGTACGGATCGTGCAGCGTGATCACGCGCCGATCCGGAGACGCGACGACCCGGGCCAGGGCCCGGGTCACCTCGATCTCGTCGTCAACGATCAGGATCGTCGAGCCCATTCCCCTCGATCGTCGGGGGGAGGCCCGATCGGGTCAAGGGAGGGGTCCGGGAGATCCGCTCCGATCAGTTCTGAGGATACGCGGTCCAGCCCGTCGTCCAGTCGGTCGCGCCGACCGCGCCGACGAACGTGGCCGACGTGTCGAAGAAGCCGTCGCTCGGCGGGGTCGCCCCGCCCGTGAGCGCCGCGCTGCCGTCGTTCGGCTTGAACGTCGGGTTCGCCAGGTTGAACGCGGCGGCAGGCATGCCCGGATCGGCCTCGCGGTTCATGTTCGCCGTCACCATGAACGCCGCCTCCTCGTCGATGTCGTTCGACGCCTGCGGCGCCGGCCAGTTGTCCATGTCGCCGAGCGCGTCGTTGTTGAAGAAGATCGAGCTCTTGAAGAACAGGTTCCCGGCCGTGATCTGATCGCCGGTCGCGGTGTCACGCACCTCGATGCCCTTCGGGAAGTTGAGGATCAGGTGGTTGTAGTACTCGCCGCTCGTGCCGCGGCGGATCACCGTCGCGAAGCTGCCCGAGCCGACCGCGTAGTCGGCCTTGCCGACCAGGGTCGCGTTGTAGATCGTCGGCTTCGTGCGCGGCGCCGCCGTGTACGACGCCGCCGTGCCGTGGTTGTCCGACTCGTAGCCGTTCGACGCGTCGGCCGCGCCGTCCGGCCCGACGTGCTGGATCACCAGGAACTGGACCTTGCCCTGCCAGCCGTTGTCGCTGTCGAGGCCGTCGTCCTGCGACTGGCTGATCACGACGTGCTTCATGTTGACCGTGCCGCCGAAGATCTCGACGCCGTCGTCCTTGCCCTTGTGGCTCTGGAGGAAGTCGACCTCGGTGCCCGAGCCGACGCCCGCGAACGTGATGTTGTTGAACTCGCGGTCGGCGACGAAGTTGAAGCCGCCGAACTCGACGCGGACGTACTTGAGCGTGCCGCTGTCGTCGGCCGCGTTGGTGCCGCCGAACTTGCCCTCGGGCACCGCGCTGGTGAAGGCCTCGAACGTCGCCTCGGTCGAGGGCGGCGTCGAGTTGACGTTGACATTGATCGGCGCCGCGCCGAGGACGAGGAGGCCGCCCCAGAAGCCCGGCGTCTTCATGCCGTCGGGCTGCGCCGAGGTCATGACGATCGGGTTGTCGGCCGTGCCCGCCGCCTCGATCTTCGCGCCGCGGGTGATGACGAGCACCGAGCCCTGCTCGCCGAGGATCTTCGTGCCCGGCTCGATCGTGAGCGTGGCGCCGTCCTTGACGAAGACGTACTTGAGGCGCGGCAGCACGTAGGTGTTCTCCGCCTCCCACGTCGTGTCGGCGGTGATGTCGTCGTTGACGCGGATGGTCTGCGGACCGGTCGCGTCGGGGTTGACGGCGGCGTCGACGTCCGTGCCGTCGTCGTCGCCCATGTTGTCGTCGCCGCCGCAGGCCCCGAGCGCGGTGCCCGCGAGGCCGGCGAGGCCGAGGATGAACGCAAGACTCTGCTTCTTCATGACAGGCTCCTTTTCCGAAATCAGTCGACGCTCAGCTCGAGGCTTCCGGCCACGGCGAATCCCGCGTCGTATCCGTAGATCTCGACGCCGTCCTGGGTGCGCACGACGCGCTGGTTCAAGAGGTTGGCGGCGGCGAGCTTGAGCTTCAGATCCCGCGGCAGCTTCTGGCTGACCGTCAGGTCCAGACGATGAAAGGGCTCCTCGTAGACGTTGCCGGCGCCGCCCGTCCCCACCTCCTCGATGCGCCGGCCGAACGAGTTGAAGAGCAGCGACGCCTGCGTCCCGGTCTTCGCGTGGTCCCAGCTGAGGTCGAGGTTGGCGACGTAGGGCGACTGGCCCTGGAGCGGGCGCTCCGCGCCCATGAGGTCGATCCGGGAGCCGATGAGGGCCAGGTTGGCGCCGACCGACACCTCGTCCAGCGGCGCGACGAAGCGGCCCAGGTTCAGGCGCGCCTCGAGCTCGACGCCGTAGCTGGTCGCGCCGTCGGCGTTGGCGAAGCTGACGTTCGAGCCGCTGCCCGCGTTCTCGACCGTCTGCTCGATCGGATCGATGAACTTCTTGTAGAACAGGCTCGCGGCGACCAGCTCGGTGTCGCCGATGAAGGTCTCCCAGCGCACGTCGGCGTTGTGGACCTTGGTCTCGACCAGGTCGGGGTTGCCGCCGATCGCGCGGCGGCGGACGTAGTCGTAGTAGAGCGCCGGCGCGACCTCGCGGAAGTTCGGCCGCGCGACGGTCATGCCGTACGCAGCGCGCAGGTTCGTCGACTTGGTGACGCCGTAGACCGCGTTCACCGAGGGCAGGAGACCGTCGTCCACGCGCCGCGTCGGCGGCTCCTCCTCGAGCATCAGGTCGACGCGCGAGTCGAGCCCGATGTCGAGCGTCGACCGCTCGAGGCGCGCGCCGGCGACGACGCGCAGCGGATCCCAGTGCACGACGTCGGCCATCGCGTACACCGCGCCGACGTCGCGGGTCGCGAGGTAGCCGTCGGACGGCAGCGTCGCCTCGTAGAAGAGCATCGAGTCGGCGTTCTCCGGCGAGAACGCGACGTTCGGCTCGTCGAAGATGTGATCGCCGCCGACGACGAAGTGGAAGCGGCGCGCGTAGAAGTAGCGATCCGACCGCAGGAACGAGCCGCCGAGCTTCAGCTTCACCGGCTCGAACGGGATCGTGAGGTCCACGCCGCCGCCGCCGCCGTTGTCGGCCAGGTCGGAGAACAGGCGCTCCGACGATCCGGAGCCGGTGTTGATCACCCAGCGGTCGTCCTCGCCGCGGCTGCGCACGAGGTCCCGCGTGTCGGGCTCGTTCTGCGCGACGTACGACAGGTTGGCCTGCCAGCCCAGGATGAGCTTGCCGCCGAACAGGCCGTGCTCGCCGATCGCCTGACCGAACCGCATCTCGCGCTCGAGGAAGCGCATGCGCGTGCGCTCGATCTCGCTCGTGTTGTCGTCGATGCCGGTGATGCGGCTCGCGCTGATGTCGGCGGTATGGGTGTAGAGGCCGATGACGTTGACGTTGTGCGCCGGCGACGGCGTCCAGCCGCCGGTGAGCAGGCCGTTCAGGTTCGCGTTGCGCGTGCCGCTGTCATCGGTGAGCTGGAGCGTGGACGGCAGCGTGCCACCCATGCCGTCGTCCTCGCCGACCTTGGCGATGTGGCTGATGCGCCGGCTGTAGCCGTGCCCGTAGTTGACGCTCGCGAAGTAGCCGAGGCGCTGCTTCTCGATCGTGTGCGTGTTGCCGACGGTGACGCCGAGGCTGCCGCTGGGGATCGCCGTCGTCGGCGTGAGCTCCCAGTTGTTGTCGAACGAGGTCATCTGCTCGTTCTGCTCGTCGATCGGCAGGCTGGGATCGCCGGCGAGCTGGTAGCGCGGGATGATCGACGGCAAGCCGCGCGTGCCGTCGTCGTAGCCGAGCGCGTCGAGGCCGCCGCCCGGATACGCGTTGATCTCCCTGAACGAAGCCTCGGTGTTGCCCGACAGGCCGGTGCGCAGCTTCAGCGTGAACTTCGACGGGAAGCTCCGGGTCTCGATGCTGAGCGCGCCGCCGGCGAAGCTGGCGGGGGTGTCGGGCGAGAACGTCTTGGTGACGGTGAGGTTGGCGAGGAGCGCCGCCGGGAAGAGGTCGAGCGGCGCGGCCGGCACGTCGGGATCCGGGCTGGGCAGCGGGACGCCGTTCAGGAGCGTCAGGCTGTAGCGCCCGCCGAGACCGCGGATGACGACGTACTTGCCGTCCTGGATCGTCGCGCCGACCATGCGCTTGGCGGCGTCGGACGCCGACGAGTCGGGCGAGCGCGAGATCTGCTCGGCGGAGATCGCGTCCGACACCGTCGCCCGCTTGCGGCGCTTCACGACCTGCACCGCCTCGGTGGCGGTATCGGGTGGCGCGGTCACGACGATCTCCTCGATCGCCTGCGACGAGAGCTTGATGTCGAGCTGCGTGACGCCGCGGCGCACGACGACGCCGCGGATGCGATGGCGCTGGTGCAGCTCCCCGGCGACGCGCAGCGTGTACTTGCCCGGCCGGAGGCGCAGGTCGAAGCGACCCCGGTTGTCGGTGATGCCGACCTCGTCGGACCCGACGACCTCGATCACGACGTCCGGGATCGGCTCGCCGGTCTGCGAGTCGACGATCGTGCCGGTGATGCCCGTGGTCGGCCGCGCCGGCTCCTGCTCGGTCTCGGGCTGGAGCTCGGGATCCGTGGGCAGCGGCTCGGCAGGCGGCACGTCCGCTTGCGGCGGCGGTGCCTCCGGCGCAGGCGGCGGACCAGGCTCGCGATCCGGAACCTCTGCGTCGTCGGGAATGGCGTCGGGGAAGATCGGGCCCCGCAGCGGATCCGGCATGGGCGGATCCGGCGGAGGCAAGGCGTGCGCGCCGACCGGCGCGAGGACCACGGCGCCCGCCGCCAGCACGCCCACGAGGCTGCGAACGTTCGACTTCATGGGACCACTCGTTCCGTGAGGACCGCGATGTTGACCGCGCCGCCGCCGCGCGCCGTGTCGAGGACGCGCATCGCGTGGCCGTACGGCACGCCGTCCTCGGCGTCGAAGAACATGATCGCCTCGCTGCGCGCCGCGAAGATCCGCTGCAGCCGCGGGGCGAGCTCGGCGAGCGTCACCGGATCCTTGTTGATCCAGACCGCCCCGTCCTGGCGCACCGTCACCACGATCGGCACGTCGTCGGGATCGGGTTCCACCGGCTCGGCGGAGGCCTTCTTGTCGGCCTTGGGCACGTGCAGCCAGAACTGCTTCACCATCATCGGCGTGATGACCATGAAGATGATGAGGAGCACGAGCACCACGTCGACGAGCGGCGTGACGTTCATGCTCGGCCGGACGCGGCGGACCTTGCCGACCTGCAGCTCGGCGCCCATCTCAGCCTCCGCTCCGCGCGATGGTCTCGTCGGCCCGCAGGTCGCCGACCTGCAGCGACACGCCGGGGAAGCCGACCGTCTGCGCGTCGGCGAAGAGCTCGCGCATGAGCCCGTACGGCGCCGTCTTGTCCCCCTTGAGGATGAGGCGGCTGGCCGGCGACCTGGCGTGGCCCTCTTTCAGGAGGGCGACGAGCTCCGCGCGGCCGACCGGCCGCTTCTCGAGGAACAGCGATCCGCTGCTCGTGACGCTGAGCGTGATCGGCATGTTCTTGACGTCGCTCTTCTGGTCCGGGTGCTGCGCGCCGGGCAGGTTGACGTTCGCCCCCGCCTGCATCTGCGGGATGATCACCATGAAGATGATCAGCAGCACGAGGACGACGTCGACGAGCGGCGTGACGTTGATGTCGGGCTTCGCCCGTTCAGGCCGCCGCACGGGACTGCCTCGACTCGGCCTCGCTCGGCGCCTTCGTCGTGTGGTTCTCGAGGTAGTCGAGGAACTCGCCCTTCGACTGCTCGAGCGCCAGGAGCAGCGCGTCGGCCTTGCCCGAGAGGAAGTTGAACGCGAGCACCGCCGGGATCGCGACGAGCAGACCGATCGCGGTGACCACGAGCGCCTCGGCGATACCGGCCGACACCGCGCCGAGACCGCCGGAGCCCTCGGCCGCGATGCCCTGGAACGCCGCGATGATGCCGATGACGGTGCCGAGGAGCCCGACGAACGGTGACACCGAGCCGACCGACGCGAGCGTGCTGTGGCCGCGGCGCACGTCGGACGAGATCTGCTCGGTCTTGCGCACCATCTCGCGGCGCGTGAGCTCCATCGGATCGAGCTCGCCGGGCTTCTTCACCGCCGCCACGTACGTCTTCATGCCGCTCGCGAGCAGCTGGGCGAGGTGGCTCGCCGGGTAGTCCTTCGCCACCTTCAGCAGGCCCTCGTGGTTCGCGGCCTCGAGCAGCGGACCGGCCGCGTGCGCGAACTTGCGCGAGGACCGGCGTGACTTGAAGTACACGTAGATCCGCTCGACGAACACGGTGATCATGGCGATGAACATGAGGGCGAGCACCGCCACGATCGCCATCGCGAACGGCTGCATCGTCTGGAAGACGTGGACGAGATCGAAACTCATGACAGGACTCCTTGATCAGCGGCTCTGCAGACGGAACGGAATGGAGACGACGCGCGTGCTCGCGACCCGCTGGCCCTGATCGGTGGCCGGCGCGTAGCGCCACGCCTTGACCGCGGCGATGGCGACCGACGCGAAGGGCTCGTCGCCCGACAGGAGCGTCACCTCGACGACCTCACCGGTCGCCGAGATGCGGACCTTGAGCTTGACGACCTCCTCCGTGCCCTTCTTGCGAGCGGACTCGGGGTACGCGGGCGGCAGGTTGCTCGACAGCGGGCGCGCCGAGACGTACTCGGTGTCGAGCTCATGGATCGGATCGGGGAGCTTCTCCTCGACCGGCGGCGGGGGCGGCGGCGGCTTCTTCTCGAGCTCCGGCTCGGCCTGCGCGCGGAAGGTGACGTCGATCTCCTTCTCGACGTGCGCCTTGGCGACCTGCTGGCGCGCGAGCAGGACGAGCCCGGCACCGAACACCACGACGACGATGATCGATGTGCCGGTCGATGCGAACCAGCGCTTGCGCGCCTGGTCGTCCTTGACCTGCTCGAAGCCTTCGAACACGCGGTCACCTTAGGAAGGTGACGTGACGGGTTCGCCGGTGGACCGTGGCGCCCTTGTGACAATTCGCTAATCGCCGCTCATGCGGAAGCCGACGCCGCGCACGGTCTGGATGACATCCGGACGCGGGAGCTTGCGCCGCAGGCGCAGGATGACGTTGTCGACCGCGCGCTCGCTGATCTCGAAGTTGCCCGCGCCCCACGCGGCGTCGAGCAGCTCGCTCCGCGTCATGGCGCGACCGTTCGCGCGCATCAGTGTCCGGATCACGGACAGCTCGGTCGAGGTCAAGGAGACCGACACCCCGTCGATCCAGAGCTCGTGACCGTCGGTGTCGAGGGTGACGGCGCCATGCCGGAGCCGGCCGCCACGGGCACGCCCCGGCCAGTGCACGCGCCGGTGCACGGCGCGGATGCGGGCGGCGAGCTCGCGGGTCGACGGGGGCCCCACGACCGCGTCGTCGAAGCCCGCCGCGAGCGCCCGCTCGACGACCGTGCGATCGTCGGAGCTGGTGAGGAGGAGGAGGCCCGGGCGCGGATCCTTGCGCTCGGCCCAGGCCACGGCGCGCTCGAACAGATCGGGCGTGGCGACCGCGGCCGGCTCGGCGGCGCCCATCGCGAGCACCACGACCGGGCGGTCGATCTCCGTCGGTCCGTCGAAGAGCGCGAGCGACGCGACGGAGATCTCGAGCACCTCGCGGCGGAGCTCCTGCACCAGCCTCGTCGTGGACTCCGCCCCTTCCACCGTGACGATGGTCGCGCCGACCGCCATCGAGACGGTCGCCTGGGGCTCGGAAGCCTGCAACACGCTTCACCGTAGCGACGCTGCGTGGCGGATTGGCTGCACGACCGCGAACGGGACGTGACACGTCGATGGCGCGCGCTTTCGGCGTAGTATGATGTATGGGCGTGCCACGAACTCATACGGATCGCGAGTACGAGGCGGAGCTGCGGGAGCTGAAGGACAAGCTCCTGAAGATGGCCGGGCTCGTCGAGGACATGATCACCTCGGCGACGCAGGCGCTGGTCCGCGGCGATACCGACCTCGCCCGGAGGACCATCCAGGCGGATGCCCAGGTGAACGCGCTCGAGGTCGAGACCGACGAGCTCTGCCTCCTGGTGCTCGCCAGGCGGCAGCCGGTGGCCAGCGATCTCCGCATGATCACGCTGGCCATGAAGATGGTCACGGATCTGGAGCGCATCGGCGACCTGGCCGTCAACATCGGCGAGCGCGTGCTCGCGCTCGGCGCGGCGCCGTCCCCCTCGGTGGCCGAGCGCATCACGCGCATGAGCGAGGTCGGGCAGCGCATGATCCGCGACGCGATCGACGCGTTCGTCGCGTCGGATGTGAGCAAGGCGCGCACCGTGTTCTCGCGCGACCAGTACGTCGACGACGCCTATCGCGAGCTGGCCAGCGAGATGCAGCAGGAGATGATGCGCGACCGCGACTTCGTCAACCGCGGCATCCACCTCCAGGCGTGCTCCAAGTTCCTCGAGCGGATCGCCGACCACGGCACCAACCTCGCCGAGATGGTGATCTTCCAGGTCGAGGGCAAGGACGTGCGGCACAAGCCCGGGCGCTAGGCCGCCGCGCATCATTAAGTAGGTGACGCGCGGCGGATCGGGCGCGGTCGCTCGCAGCGACGCTCAATCCTTCCGCAAGCTTGCTCACCGATCCGACGTGTCGCAGCGCCGTGACCGTCCTGTCACACAAGCTCCCTACGGTTGCGTCGATGCGACGCCACGCCCTGGTCCTCCTCACCCTCCCAGCGCTCCTCATCCCCGCCGCCGGCTGCTCCAAGCGGAAGGCCGAGGGCGGGAGCGTCAAGCTCGACGGCTCGAGCACGGTGTTCCTGATCTCGGCCGCCGTGGCCGAGAGCTACAAGAAGGACAAGGGCGGCGACGCCTCGGTCGGTGCGTCGGGCACCGGCGGCGGCTTCAAGAAGTTCTGCCGCGGCGAGATCGACATGGCCGGCGCCTCGCGCCCCATCAAGGGGACCGAGATCGAGGAGTGCAAGAAGAACAACGTCGAGTGGATCGAGCTGCCGGTCGCGTACGACGGCCTCGCCGTGGTCGTGAACCCCAAGAACACCTGGGTCGACCACTTCACCGTCGAGGAGCTCAAGAAGATGTGGGCGCCCGAGGCGCAGGGCTCGATCACCAACTGGTCGCAGATCCGCGACGGCTGGCCCGACCGTCCGCTCCGCCTCTCGGGCGCCGGCGTCGACTCGGGCACGTACGATTACTTCACCCAGGCGATCGTCGGCAAGGAGCACTCGAGCCGCGGCGACTTCGCGCAGTCCGAGGACGACAACACCCTCGTGCAGGCCGTGTCGAGCGACGAGAACGCCCTCGCCTTCTTCGGCTTCGCCTACTACGCCGAGAACAAGGACAAGCTGAGGGTCGTCCCGATCGACGACGGCAAGGCCGACAACGGCGCGGGGCCGATCGCGCCGAGCCCCGAGAGCATCGTGGACGGCACGTACCAGCCGCTGTCGCGCCCGATCTTCGTCTACGTCTCGGTCAACGCGGCCAAGAAGCCCGAGGTCGACAAGTTCGTCACCTACTACCTCGACCAGGCCGCCGCCCTCGCGCAGCGCGTCGGCTACGTCGGCCTGCCCGCCAAGATCGGCGAGCTCGCGAAGGAGCGCTACAAGGCGCGCAAGACCGGATCGATCTTCACCGGCGGCTCGCAGGTCGGCGTGACGCTCGAAGCGCTCCTCAGCGCCGAGGGCGCGGGTAGCTGATGGACGGCCCGGCCTCCGATGTAGCCTTGCCGGCCGTGAGCCAGCGCACCGCCGTCAAGCGCGCCAGCGGGTTCGGTGAGCGCATCATCGAGACGATGCTCGCCGGCTGTGGCGCGGTGTCGGTCTTCGTGACGATCGGCATCGTGCTCGTGCTCGTGTTCGAGGCCGCCGCGTTCTTCGAGGAGGTCTCGCTCGCGGAGTTCTTCGGCGACACCCAGTGGACGCCGCTGTTCCGCGACAACCAGCACTTCGGCATCTGGCCGCTGGTGATGGGCACGCTGGTCACGTCGGCGATCGCGATGGCGGTCGCCCTGCCCCTCGGCCTCCTCGCCGCGATCTACCTGTCCGAGTACGCGGCGCCGAAGACGCGCAAGGTGATCAAGCCCGCGCTCGAGATCCTCGCCGGCGTGCCGACGATCGTGTACGGCTACTTCGCGCTCACGATCGTGACGCCGTTCCTCCAGGGCTACATCCCCGGGCTCGCCGGCGGCAACATGCTGTCGCCCGGCATCGTCATGGGCATCATGATCATCCCGCTGGTGTCGTCGCTGTCCGAGGACGCCATCTACGCCGTGCCCGACAGCCTGCGCGAGGGCGCGCTCGCGCTCGGCGCCGGCAAGCTGCCGACCATCCTGCGCGTGATCGTGCCGTCGGCGTGGTCGGGCATCGCCGCGGCGATGACGCTCGCGGTGTCGCGCGCGATCGGCGAGACCATGATCGTGGCCATCGCCGCCGGCAACCAGGCCAACTTCACGTACGACGCGCGCGAGCCGGCCGAGACGATGACCGCGTACATCGTCAACATCTCGAAGGGCGACACGCCCAACGGCACGCTCGAGTACCGCACGATCTTCGCCGTCGGCCTGATGCTGTTCGTGATGACCCTGGTCATGAACCTCATCAGCTACCGCCTGTCGCGCAGGCTGCGCGCGCAGAGCCGCGCATGACGAGGACCTGACCATGTCGTCGCCGCCCCCCCGTATCGACATCAGCGCCCGCCGCGAGGGCATGTGGAGCGAGCAGATCTTCGTGTGGATCTGCCGGATCGCGGTGTTCGCCCCGCTGGTCGTGCTCGCCTGGCTGCTCGGCGGCGTGATCGCGCGCGGGCTCGGGCGCATCGACGCCGGCTTCCTCCTCGACGCCCCCTCGCAGCTCGACGCCACGATCGGCGGCATCTGGCCGGCGCTCATGGGCAGCCTCTGGCTCATGGGGATCACCGCGGCCGTCTCGTTGCCGCTCGGGGTCGGCGCCGCGGTCTACCTCGAGGAGTACGGCAAGCGCTCGCGGATCGCGGCGATCTTCGAGATCGCGATCGCCAACCTCGCCGGCGTGCCGTCGATCATCTACGGCATGCTCGGCCTCGGCCTGTTCGTGCGCTGGATGGCGCTCGGCGAGACCGTCCTCGCCGGCGCGCTCACGCTCTCGATCCTCGTGCTCCCGGTCGTCATCATGTCGTCACGGGAAGCTCTCCGGACCGTCAAGGACTCGCTGCGCGAAGCGGCGCTGGGCCTGGGTGCGACGCGCTGGCAGACCACGCGCCACGTCGTCCTGCCGATGGCGCTCCCCGGCATCCTCACGGGCGCGATCCTCGCGATCTCCCGCGCGATCGGTGAAACCGCGCCGCTCGTGGTGGTAGGCGCGGTGGCGTTCATCCTCTATGCTCCTGATGGCATCGACGCCGACTACACGGCGTTGCCGATGCAGATCTTCCAATGGACCTCGAGCCCGAAGCGCGAATTCCTGACGAACGCAGCAGCGGCGATCGTCGTCCTGATGCTGACGCTTCTGATCCTCAACTCGATCGCGATCTTCCTCCGCAACCGGTACCAGAAGCGCCTATGAAGATCAGCGTCACGGGGCTCCACGCCTGGTTCGGGAATCACGAGGTGCTGAAGGGCATCGACATCACGATCCCGGCGCGTCAGGTCACGGCGATCATCGGCCCGTCGGGCTGCGGCAAGTCGACGTTCATCCGCTGCCTCAACCGCATGCACGAGCTCATCACGGGCGCGCGCAGCGAGGGCAAGGTGCTCCTCGACGACACCGACGTGTACGCGAACGACGTCGACCCCGTGCTCCTGCGCCGCCGCGTCGGCATGGTGTTCCAGAAGCCGAACCCGTTCCCGTCGATGTCGATCCGCGACAACGTGCTCGCCGGCCTCAAGATGACCAAGCGGATGGGCGGGCGGAAGCCGGCCGACGTGGTCGAGAAGGCGCTCCGCCAGGCGGCGCTCTGGGACGAGGTCAAGGACAAGCTCGACAAGCCGGGCACGAGCCTCTCGGGCGGACAGCAGCAGCGCCTGTGCATCGCGCGCACGCTCGCCGTCGATCCCGAGGTCGTGCTCATGGACGAGCCGTGCTCGGCGCTCGACCCCATCGCGACCGCGCGCATCGAGGACCTCCTTCACGACCTGCGCCGCGACTACACGATCATCATCGTCACGCACAATCTGCAGCAGGCGACCCGCGTGTCGGACCGAACCGGCTTCTTCCTGCAGGGGGATCTGATCGAGCTCGGCGAGACCGGCCAGATCTTCACGCACCCCAAGGACCGGCGGACCGAGGACTACATCACCGGCAAGTTCGGCTGACTCGTTACGGCGCCGTCACCGCGCTGTCATACGGTGCGACGAACCTGCCACCGTGATGACCACGAAACGCGCCCTTCTTGCAGCCGTTCTGACACAGGTCGCCGGGCTCACGGCCGCGACCGCGCAGCCCGAGCCGCCGCCCTCCGACGAGGACGAGGCGCAGCCGGGCGACGTCGCTCCACCCGCCGAGACGCCGGTGGAGGCGGAGGAGCCGCCCGAGGTCACCGCCGAGGAGGTCGCGGCGCCGATCATCGATCGCGGCGACGGCGTGGCCGAGGTCGGCTACGACAAGGGCTTCTTCATCAAGAGCGGCGACGGCAAGTACGAGCTGAAGCTCACCGGCCGCATCCAGCCGTTCTATTCGGGCACGTTCAACAAGGGCGAGGGCGCCGCCGACAAGCACGCGTTCGAGATCCGCCGCACGCGCCTGACGGTCGACGCCAAGGTCCACAAGAGCATCGGCTGGAAGCTGCAGTGGGACTTCGGCAAGGGCTTCTTGACCCTCAAGGACGCGCACTTCGACTGGAAGCTCGCCGACGAGGTCTGGGTGCGTGTCGGCCAGTGGAAGCGGCCGTTCTCGCGCCAGCAGATCAACTCGAGCGGCCGGCTCGAGCTCACGACGCGCGCGATCACCGACTCGGTGTTCGGCGCCGAGCGCGACATCGGCATCGCGATCCGCAACGACTACGAGAAGTCGCCGAACCTCGAGTGGATCGTCGGCGTCTTCAACGGCCAGGGCGTCGGCTCGAAGCTCTCCGGCGACGTGGAGGTCGACCCGCTGACCGGCGAAGGCGAGATCACCGGCGGCGGCTTCACCAACGTGCCGAGCCGGTTCAAGCCCGCGTTCATCGGACGCGTCGGCCTGAACGAGGGCGGCATCAAGGGCTACCAGGAGGTCGACCTCGAGGGCGGACCGCTGCGCTGGGGCGTGGGCGCCAGCGTCTGGCTCGAGGCCGATCGCGACAAGGACGATCGCGCCAACCAGAAGGTGCAGCTCGACTACGTCGTGAAGGTGAGCGGCTTCTCGACGACCGGCGGCGTGTACGGCATGAGCAGCCAGCAGGGCCCGAAGACGTTCAGCGACCAGGGGCTGTCGCACGTCGGCTTCCACCTCCAGGCCGGCTACCTGGCGACGCCGGCGGTGCAGGTCGCGGCCCGCTACGCGCTCGTCGACGTGCAGACCGACTTCGAGTCGGCGTCCGCCGTCGACCTGCAGGAGCTCGGGCTCGGCGCGAGCTACTTCGTGAAGGGCCACGACGCCAAGTTCCAGACCGCCGTCCGCATCGTGAAGCCCGAGGGCGCGAACCTGACCGACTCGGTCGTGCTCGAGGTCGGCGCAAACGTCGGCTTCTGATTACGATCGATGACGAAGTAGTTCAAAACTTCGCGGGGAGCGCGGCGTCTTCCGCTACATGCGCAAACGCCCGATCGCTGCACTGTTGTTGTCGCTCGCCATCGGCTGCCAGGGCAGCCGCAAGGCGGAGGAAGCCAAGGCCGGGGAGGCCGCCGGTGTCACGGCCACCGACAAGGGGACGATCGGCTACGTCGCCCCCCCGACCGGCACGGCCACGGCGACCGGCGCCGGCAGCGCCGTCCACGCCGGCAAGCAGATGGTCGCCGACCCGTCGGCGGGCGAAGGCTACAAGGACTACGGCACGAACGCGTGGATCGAGACGGCCAAGGACCGGCTGTCGACGTTCGCCGCCGACGTCGATACGGCGAGCTACACGATCGTGCGCCGCAAGCTGGGCGAGGGCACGCTGCCGCCCGCCGCGGCGGTGCGCGTCGAGGAATTCGTCAACTACTTCCGGTACGCGTACGCGGCGCCGGCGGCGGGCGAGCCGTTCGCCGTGCACATGGACGCGGCGCCGTCCCCGTTCAACCGCGGGCGCCACATCCTGCGCGTCGGCGTGGCGACGAAGGCGAAGAGCGTGAGCGAGCGCAAGCCGGCGCGCCTCGTCTTCCTCGTCGACGTGTCGGGCTCGATGCAGTCGCCCGACAAGCTCGAGCTCGCGAAGCGGTCCTTGCGCATCCTCGTCGACAACCTGAAGGACGGCGACACCGTCGCGCTCGTGACCTACGCCGGCTCGACGCGCGTGGTGCTGCCGGCGACGGGGCTCGAGGACAAGCACCGGATCCTCGCCGCGCTCGACGAGCTCACGGCGGGCGGCTCGACCGGCATGGCGTCGGGCATCGAGCTCGCGTACGCGGAGGCGGTGAAGGGGCTCGCGCCCGGCGCCGAGAGCCGCGTGCTCATCCTGTCCGACGGCGACGCCAACGTCGGCCCGACGTCGCACCAGGCGCTGCTCGACCTCATCGCCGGCAAGGTCAAGGAGGGCGTGATGCTCTCGACCATCGGCTTCGGCATGGGGAACTACCAGGACGAGACGATGGAGCAGCTCGCCAACAAGGGCAACGGCAACAACTACTACATCGACGGCCTGTCCCAGGCGAAGCGCGTGTTCGCCGAGCAGATCGGCGCGACGCTCGAGGTGGTCGCGCAGGACGTGAAGCTGCAGGTCGACTTCGATCCGCGCCTGGTCGCGCGCTACCGCCTCGTCGGGTACGAGAACCGCGACCTCGCCGACGACAGCTTCCGCGACGACAAGGTCGACGCCGGCGAGGTCGGCGCGGGCCACCAGGTGACCGCGCTCTACGAGGTCGAGCTGGTGAAGGCGGTGGACAAGGGCGTGCCGCTCGCGACCGTGCGCGTGCGACACAAGGTTCCCAAAGCCACGAGCGCGACGGAGGCGGCGTTCGCGTTCGACGCGCGCAACCTCGCGTCGTCCTTCGCGGCGGCGCCGGCCGACCTGCGCTTCGCGTTCGCGGCCGCGGCGTTCGCCGACGTCCTGCGTGGCGCCGAGGATGCCGAGCACTGGGATCTCGCCGAGATCGGCGCGATCGCGAAGGCGGCGGCCGGCGATGACGCGGACAGGAAGGAGCTGGTCGGGCTCGTCGATCAGGCCCGCACGTTGAAGAGTGCTAGCGCACAGCTGGCGAAATAGGCATCATGGACCCATGCGAGCGTCTCCCACGCTCCTGGCGCTGATGGTCGCGGTGCCCGCCTGCGGGTTCAACCCGGCGGGTAGCGGCGGCGGCGGGGGCGGTGACGGCGGCGGGGACGATGACGTGGAAGCACCGGTCGACCCCGACGCAGCGGTCGAGACCGACGGGCCGCCCGGCGTCGACGCGACGCCGCCCGACGCGCGCGGTCCCGGGCGGCGGAAGGCGATCACGATCGATCCGGCGCGCGTCGTCGGGACGCAGGCCGACTTCCCGGTGTGGGTGAGCCTCGTCGACCCGGCGATCGGCGCGCGCGCCGCGAACGACGGTGGCGACCTCTACTTCACGAGCGCGAATGGCAACGTGCTCGCGCACGAGCTCCAGCGCTACGTCGACGCCGAGGGCCGCGTCGAGGCGTGGGTGAAGCTGCCGACCGTCGACGACGACGACCCGACGCGCTTCTACATCAACTACGGCGATGCGGCGATGGCGCCACCGCCGATGCCGGCGTCGGCGGTGTGGACGAGCGGCTGGAACGCGGTCTGGCACCTCGACGCGGCGTCGCCGGCGACCGAGCCCGACAGCGCGGGCAACCGCGACGCGACCTCGAGCGGCGGCATGAACGCGAGCGACGTCGTGACCGCGCCGCTCGGCCGCGGCCTCGACTTCGACGGCGGTAACGATCAGCTCGCGTTCACGAACAGCATCACCGGCGGCGGCGCGCACACGGTCTCGGCGTGGGTGAACCAGCGCACGACGACGACGAACGACGCGCTGGTCGTGCTCGGCAACCCGGCCTGCAACCAGGCGCGCTGGTTCCACACGCGCTTCGATGCGGCGACGGCCGCGACCGGCTTCTACTGCAGCGACTGGGGCAACCCCGGCGTCGACATCCAGGGCGACGGATGGGTGCTCGTCCACTGGGTGTACGACGGCGCCGGCGCGGGCCGCATCTACGTGAACGGCGCGATGGCCGCGGGCCCGTTCACGTACCCGACGCCGCCGACGACGCTCGGCGCGAACGGCTACATCGGCAACGCCCCCGGCGGCTTCGGGCAGAACATGGGCTTGAACGCGACCCTCGACGAGGTGCGCATCGCGACCGTCGCCCGCACGGCCGGCTGGATCGCGACCGAGCACGCGAACCAGAGCGCGCCCGCCACGTTCTACAGCGTCGGCCCCGAAGAGTAGACTCGGGGTCGATGGCGAAGGCCAACACCAAGACGAAGGCGAAGCCCGCGCCCAAGGCGAAGGCCACGCCCGCGCCCAAGGCGAAGGCCTCGCCGAAGAAGCCGAAGACCGCGCCGAAGCCCAGCCCCAAGGCGAAGGCCACGCCGAAGAAGGCGACGGCGGCACCCAAGCCCAGCCCCAGGGCGAAGGCGGCGAAGGCGAAGCCCGAGGCCCTCCGGCCGAAGCCCGAGGCCCGAGGCCCGAGGCCCGCGCAGGCGAAGCCTGCGCCGAAGCCCGCGCGCACCGGCACGTGGCCGGAGACGGTGTTCGCGAAGCCGCCGGCGCCCTGGGGCTGGGCTTGGGTGCCGCCGTCGCCTTCTTCGGCGTGGCCTTCGCCTTGGGGCTGGGCTTCGGCGCGGTCTTCGGCTTCTTCGGCGAGGCCTTCGCCTTGGGCGCGGGCGTGGCCTTCGCCTTGGGC
>JAIOII010001146.1 GCA_019912685.1 Kofleriaceae bacterium | reverse complement strand
GCGCGGCGCGAGGCGCACGCTGACGGTGACGCGCGCGCCGTCGAGGGCCGCCTCGACGTACGTGACCGACGACTGGTGCGCGCGCGCCGGCGCGGCGAGCGCGCACACCACCGCGGCGGCGGCGGCGAGCGCGCAAACGATTCGCATGGCGGAGTTGTAGCAGCGCTTCGCCGACGACGATGGCGGTTCTGTTATCTTCTTCCGACCTATGAGTCGTCCCGCACCGATCGTGTTGATCATGGCCGCCGGCCTCGGCACCCGCATGAAGAGCGACAAGGCCAAGGTGCTCCACGAGATCGCGGGCCGTCCGATGATCGCGTGGGCGATCGAGGCGGCGCGCGGCGCCGGCGCCGGGCGCATCGTCGCGATCCTCGGCCACCAGCTCGACACGGTGAAGGCGGCGCTCGACGGTCGCTACGGCGCGGGCACGATCGAGGTCGCGCTGCAGGCCGAGCAGAAGGGCACCGGCCACGCCGTCGCGAGCGCGCTGCCGGCGCTCGAGGACGAGCCCGACGATCGCATCGTCGTCATCCTGTCGGGCGACGCGCCGCTCCTCCGCTCCGAGCGCATCGCCGAGCTGACCGACGCGTGCGCCGCGAACCCGTCGGGGCTCGCGCTCCTGTCGACCGTCCCCGATCGCCCGATGCCGTACGGGCGGCTCGTGCGCGACGCGAGCGGCACGCTCCAGCGCATCGTCGAGTGGCCCGACGCGACGCCCGAGGAGCGCGCCATTCCGGACACCAACGCCGGGTTCTACGCCGTGCGCCTCGGCCACCTGCGCGCCGACCTGTCGACGCTCCGCGCCGACAACGCCAAGGGCGAGCTGTACCTGACCGATCTCGTCGCCCGCGCCGCGGCGCGCGGCGGCGCCACCGCGATCGACGCGCCGTTCGAGGAGGTCTCGGGCATCAACGACCGCGTCGACCTCGCCGCGGTCGACGCGGCGGCCCGCCGCCGCATCCACGAGGAGCTCATGCGCGCCGGCGTCACGTTCGCGGCGCCGGGCAACACGTACGTCGACGCCGACATCCCGATCGGACGCGACGCCTGGATCGGCCCCGGCGTCGTCCTCCGCGGCAAGACCGCGATCGGCGAGCGCGCACGCATCGACGCCGGCTGCGTGCTCACCGACGTCGCCGTCGCCCCCGACGTGCACCTGAAGCCATACACGGTCGCCTCGGAGTCCGTGATCGGCCCGCGCTGCGAGGTCGGTCCGTTCACCCACCTGCGCCCGAAGACGCAGCTCGACGAGGACGCGCGCGTCGGCAACTTCGTCGAGACCAAGAAGGCGCACGTCATGGCCGGCGCCAAGGCCAGCCACCTCTCGTACCT
Organism: Kofleriaceae bacterium; assembly: GCA_019912685.1. Lineage (GTDB taxonomy): Bacteria > Myxococcota_A > Polyangia > Haliangiales > Haliangiaceae > UBA2376. The sequence continues at coordinate 361 of JAIOII010001146.1, read as the reverse complement.
CGGCGACGTCTCGATCGGGGCCAAGGCCAACATCGGCGCCGGCACCATCACGTGCAACTACGACGGCTTCGGCAAGCACCACACGACGATCGAGGCCGGCGCCTTCATCGGCAGTGACTCGCAGCTCGTCGCGCCGGTCACCGTCGGCCGCGACGCGTACGTCGGCTCGGGCACGACCGTCACCAAGGACGTGCCGCGCGGCGCGCTCGCGCTCTCGCGCGTGAAGCAGGTGAACGTCGAGGGCTGGGCCGATCGCTACCGCGAGGCGCAGTCACGGCGGAAGAAAGACGATCATTGATCCGGCTGCGCGTCGCGCTCACGCTCCTGGCGAGCGCGTGCGGCGGCGAGCGTACGCAGCCGC
>JAIOII010001145.1 GCA_019912685.1 Kofleriaceae bacterium | reverse complement strand
AGCGCATGCGCACGCTCGGCATCCCCGGGCTGGCCGGCGCCCCGATCGGGCACGGCAGCCGCAACGTCGCCCTGCCCTTCGGCGGCCGCGCCGTCGTCGACTTCGCGCGCGCGACCGTCGAGCTGCTCGACGCCGCCGTCTCCTAGCTCTTCCGCTTCTTCCCGCGCCGCTTCTTCCCCTGGCCACCCGCGCCGCGCGAGCGGCTCGCGCCCGCGTCGTCGCTCGACGGCTCCTCGCCGGTCGCCTCGTTCGCGCCGCTGACGTCGGCCTCGGCCGCCGCCGCCTCGACGATCGCGTTGACGTCGACGGCCGACATGACCATCGTGCGCTTGCCGTCGTCGACGAGGTTGGGATCCGTCGCCTCCTCGGCCGCGGCCGCCGCGATCGCCTGGAGCGTCGCCTCGTCGACCGCCGTCATCACCTCGGTGTTGCCCGCGTCGGGATCGACCGGCTCGACCGGTGCGTCGGACTTCGCCGCGGCCATCACGCGCTCGACCTCGACCGCCGACATCGTCAGGGTCGGCTTGGCGACCACGGCCTCGCGCGGATCGCGCGGGTCGCGCGGGGCGCTTGTCTCCGGCCCGCACCGCGCCCGCCACCAGTCGCCCGCCGCACCGTCCAGGTCCGGCTTGATCTGCATCCCCGGCGTCTCGGTCGAACCCCCGACCTGTTCGTGCACGCGCAGGACGGTCGCCGCGATCTCGACGCCCTCGTCGGTCCGGAGCGCGAGCAGCGTGCCGACCGGCATCGGCGTCGTGTGATCGACGTACGCCTCGCCGGGACGCATCGCGTGCAGCTTGACCCGCTTGCCGACCTCGAGCCCTCGCCACGTGACGTCGACAAAAGCCTCGCTCATCGAATCGACGCTATCACGGCGTGGTACAAGGTGCGCGCGATGGGTGTCACCGACTGGCTGCGCCGCCGCCTCGACAACGCCGTCGAGGATCGTCTCGGCGACGACGTCGGCGCCCGCACGCGCGCGCTGGTCTTCCGCGGCAACGAGTACGGCTACGACGCCTACGGCCTCGGCCGCGATCACCTGAAGGTCGCCGCGCTGCTCGCCGGCTGGGTCTACCGCCACTACTTCCGCTGCGTCGCCAAGGGCGTGGAGCACATCCCGCCCGCCGGCCGGGTGCTCTTCATCGCCAACCACTCCGGCCAGCTCCCCTACGACGGCGTCGTGATCGGCTCCGCCTGCTTCCTCGAGCCGCCGCAGCCGCGCCTCGTGCGCTCGATGGTCGAGCACTTCGTGCCGACCGTCCCGTTCGCGAGCTACCTGCTCCAGCGCTGGGGCCAGATCACCGGCACGCCCGAGAACTGCCGCCGGCTGCTCGAGGAGGACGAGGCCATCCTCGTCTTCCCCGAGGGCGCGCGCGGCATCTCCAAGCCGTTCTCGCGCCGCTACCAGCTCCAGCCGTTCGGCCTCGGCTTCATGCGCCTCGCGCTCGAGACGCGGACGCCGATCGTGCCGGTCGCCGTGATCGGCGCCGAGGAGCAGGCGCCGGCGGTGAACGTGAAGCCGCTCGCCCGCCTGCTCGGAGCGCCGTCCTTCCCGGTCGTGCCCTACCCGCCCTTCGTGCCGCTGCTCCCGCTCCCGGTGAAGTACCGGCTCTACTTCGGCGAGCAGATGACCTTCACCGGCGACCCCGACGACGACGACGACGTCCTCGAGGAGAAGGTGCGGGCCGTCAAGCACCGCATCGAGTCGATGATCCACCTCGGCCTGCGCGAGCGCAAACATGTCTTCTGGTGACCTGGAACCGGAGCGCCGGCGGAAGGTGGTCATCACCGGGATCGCGGGCCGCCTCGGCCGCGTCGTCGCGCGCGCGCTCCATCACGATCCGCGCTTCGTGATCGAGGGGCTCGATCGCCGCCCCTTCCCCGAGAAGCCGAAGGACATCATCCACCACCAGGTCGACCTGCGCAGCAAGAAGGCGCGCGAGGTCTTCCGCGCCGGCGACATCGACGCGCTCGTGCACATGGGCCTCATGCACGACCCGCGCGCCACCGCCGCCGAGCTCTACTCGTGGAACGTCGGCGGCACCTCGAAGCTGCTCGAGTACTGCGCCGCCTACAGCGTGCCCAAGGTCGTGGTCCTGTCGTCGGCCAACGTCTACGGGCCGCGGCCGGAGAACCCGCAGTTCCTCACCGAGGAGGCGCCGCTCCTCGCCGCGCAGCGCTTCCCCGCGATGCGCGACCTCGTCGAGATCGATCACCTGGCGTCGACCTTCTTCTGGAAGGCGCGCGACATCGAGACCGTCATCCTCCGCCCGGTCCACATCCTCGGCCGGGTGCACAACGCGCCGTCGAACTACCTGCGCCTCGATCCCATCCCGATGCTCCTCGGCTTCGATCCCATGGTGCAGGTGATCCACGAGCGGGACATCGCCGAGGCCGTCACCTGCGCGCTCACTCCCGGCGCCCGCGGCATCTACAACATCGTCGGGCCCGGCGAGGTGCCGCTCAGCGTGATCGTCCGCGAGCTCGGCCGGCGCACGCTCCCGATCCCGCACCCGATCGCCAAGCCGCTCTACGCGCTCGCCTTCCGCCTCGGCATGTCGGGGTACCCGGTCGCCGAGTTCGACTTCATCCGGTACGTGTGCATGGTCGACGGCGCCCGCGCCGAGAACGAGCTCGGCTTCCGCGCGCGGGCCACGCTCCGCGAGACGATCCGGGCGGTCGACGACCCGGACTGACGCGCCGCGCACCCGACAGAAAACCACATCGTGGTGTGAACGGCTTGCTACACCGGACCGTATCCGAACGTTGACGCAGACCGGATGACGGGCGGTGGACGTTGTGGACACGAACGAGGGAGTGACCGTGACCGATTCCGCGATCCGGCCCTGCCCGGTTGGGCTGGACAACGAAATCCCGGACGTTTGTGTCATAGGTCCGGCGCGGGCGACGGATTTCCACCGTCCGCGTTGCCAGAGACTGCCCTGATTCCGCCGCGTTCGATCCCGTTGCCACTCTGGCACGACGACTGCTTTGTGCTCCGACCACCAACCCACCTGCCCGCTCGCAAGGACCACCGGAGGACGCCATGAAGAAGCTGCTCGTAGCGATCGCTGTATTGACGGCGATCACCGTCTCGGGATGTACGCTGTACTTCGGAGACAGTAGCGACGGCGACGTCGTCGTCACCACCTACTGCGAGCCTTCGCCCAACGGCACGGTCTGTTACACCTGCTACACGTACCCCGACGGGTGGCAGGAGTGCTTCCCGGACAACTACGGGTGCAACAGCGACAACGAGTGCGCGACGGGTTGCTACTGTAACGAGAGCACGGGGGTCTGCGAGGAGGCAGGCTGGTGCTCGAGCGACGCGGAGTGCGGCGGCGGGCTGGTCTGCGACTGCAGCGGCTCCTGCGCCGACCCGGCGTCCGGCGCCCGCGACTGCAACAGCTGCCAGATCCAGGGCTGCCCGGTGGGCTTCGTGTGCGCCGCCGACGGTAGCTGCGTCCCCGACCCGAACCAGCCCGGCTGCACCAGCGACGCGGAGTGCGCTGCGGGCTGCTACTGCCTGAACGGCTACTGCGAGGAGTCGTCGGTCTGCACCAACGACAGCGAGTGCCCGACCGGCTCGTACTGCGACGAGGGCCGCACCACCTGCGAGCCGTGCGTCCAGAACGGCGTCGACACCTGCGCCACGCCGCCGCACTC
>JAIOII010001144.1 GCA_019912685.1 Kofleriaceae bacterium | reverse complement strand
GCGCTCGGCGGGGTCGGCGCGGGTGCCGCGCTCGACGATCCGTTCGATCCAGCGGGGCAGCGGAGGCGGCGGATCTCCCGGCGTGTCGCCGACGGCCTCGCGCAGGGACACGCAGAAGGCGTACTGATCGACGGCGGCGGTGATCGCGCCGCCGGCCTGTTGCTCGGGCGGCATGTAACGCGGCGTCCCCGCGATCCCACCGTCGCCCTCCTCGTCGCTGCGCTGGGCCAGACCGAAGTCGAGGACCCGGACCCGCCCGTCGGCGCCGACCACCGCGTTGTCCGGCTTGAAGTCGCGATGGATGACGCCGGCCGACGTCGCGACGTGCTGCGCGCCTACCGCGAGGCCGGCGTGGGCGCGCGCGTAGCCGCGCAGGCTCTGGCCGCGCACCAGCTCCATCACCAGGTAGACGTCGTCGCCGTGCAAGCCGACGTCGAACACCGGCACCACGTTCGGGTGCGAGAGCTGGGCGAGCGACTTGCCCTCGGCGAGCAGCCGCGCGCGCGCCCGCGCCGAGCGCGCCCGCACGAGCTTGATCGCGACGGCGCGATCGAGCTCGGGATCGTAGGCCGAGTAGACGACGCCCATGCCGCCGGCGCCGACGCGCTCCAGCAGGTGGTAGCGCCCGACCCGTGGGCGCTCCGTCGCGGCGCCGAACAGCGACGCGGCCGCGCGTGCCTTCACGACGGCGCGGTCGACCACGTCGACCGACGGACGCGCCTCGCCGAGCGGCTCGAGGTCGGCCTCGTCGGCGTCGGACGACACGGCGCCTAGCGTACCGGACTCGACGCCGGCGGCCGAGATCGCATGCAACGCGAGCGGCGCACCGATCTCTACCCTGGATGACGGCGCCGGACGATCGGCGTCGCCGAACCATCCCCAGAGGAAATCAAGCTTCATGTCTCGAACCGCTCGCATCCTTCCCCTCCTCAGCCTCGTCCTCGTCCCCGTCGCCGTCACCGCATGCGTCTCCGCCGACGAGGACCGCCTGTCCAGCTCTGCCTACGCCGTCGAGCGCACCAGCTCGGGCGATGACGGCACCTGGGAGATCGAATTCCCCGACGTCGCCCGCGGTGGGACCGTGGTGCTCGACACCGGCGAGCGCCTCGCGGCCGACGACGCCGGCAAGGTCCAGTTCAGGTCGACGTCGAGCGAGCTCTGCGCCGACCTCCGGGTGACCGATGGCGCGCGCATCACGCGCGCGCTCTTCTCCGACGAGCCGTGCGTGTCCAAGGATCCCGACGCGACCGGGCGCACCACCGACGCCAGCCTCCACTTCTTCACCGACGCGGTCGACGACGGCACGTCCGAGTACCAGATCAAGATCTGCTGGTGGAAGTGCAAGATCGGTCACGGCTGCTGGAAGATGTGCACGATCATCAAGAAGTCGAGTGGCGTCCCCGTCGCGGGCGGGGGAGAGACGACGGACGACGTCATCGTCGACGGAAACATCATCACCAACTGATGGGCGTGGGCGGACTCGACCATGATCGAACCGTCCGCAGAGGGGCGTGTGGTGACGTGCACCGTCCGGTACGACGCGTGCCGGTGGGAGCAGCTGCTCGCCGGCGAGTGGTCGGTCGTGCGACGCCGCACGTATGCCGGCGGGATCTCGTACCTCGTGATCCGCCGACCACTCGCGGTGCGGTGCCGGCTCACGTCGCTCGAGCGGCGCGTCGTCGAGCTCTCGAGGACGGGCGAGTACGGCAAGCAGATCGCCGAGCTGCTCGGCATCCACGAGAGCACGGTGTCCCGAGCGCTCGCGCGCGCGCTCGACAAGCTCGGCCTCACCTCGCGGAGCGACCTCGTCTTGCTGTCCGCCGCGCTGCTCGCCGAGGACGGCGTGATCGCCGACTCGACGTACGTGGCGAAGGCCGCGGGCTGGCTGCTCCGTCACGCGCGCGCCGCGGGCCACCGCCGCGTGATCCTGTGGTGCTCGTTCGCGCCGGTTCCCGACGCACTGCGCGGCGGCACGCTCCCGGGCGCGCTCGCCGACCGGCTGCTGCGCGGCGCCAGCGCGCGCGCGAGCGCTCGGGACACCG
>JAIOII010001143.1 GCA_019912685.1 Kofleriaceae bacterium | reverse complement strand
GGCGGTGTGCGCGCTGCTCGTCGGCCGCGACCTCCTCGCGCACCGCTGGAACCCGCGCCAGTTCATCCCGACCGCGGCGGACCGCCTGGCGGGCGACGAGCTCATCGGCGAGATCCGGGCGCTGCCCGGCGAGGTCTGGGTGCCGTCGCATCCCTGGTACGCGCACCTCGCGGGCAAGCGGATGTACGTGCACCGGATGGGCGTGAAGGACGTGACCGTTCGCAAGCCGCGGCCGATCCAGGGGCTCGAGCGCGCGATCGCCGAGCGCCGGTTCGACGCGATCGTGCTCGACAACCGCGACCTGCACCTCGAGCTGCCGTCGATCGGCGTGCACTACCGCGCCGACGATCTCGTGCCGCGCAAGGCGCGCCCGCGCCTCTACACCGGCGCGAAGATCGTCCCCGACTCGATCTGGGTGCCGGCGGGCCCGGCGGAGCGACCGCCCGGCGTGCGCGTCATCGCCGACTTCGAGAACGCGCGCTGGGAGCACTGGACCGTGTACGGCAGCGCGTGGGGTCAGGGCGGCGTGCGCGCGGCGCTGCCGGGCCAGGGCCTCGTGCGCCGCTACGGCGGCCGCTTCTTCGCGACGTCGTTCCACGGCGGCGACGTCCGCACCGGGACGGTGATCTCGCCGCCGTTCGTGATCACCGGCTCGAAGATCTCGATGCGCGTCGGAGGCGGCGCGCAGGACCCGCAGCTGCGCGTCGAGCTGCGCATCGACGGCGTCGCGGTCCGCTCCGCGCAACCGCCGACGCCGCCCTCCGAACGCTTCAGCGACGTCGAGTGGAACGTCGAGGATCTGCGCGGCCAGACCGCGGCGATCGCCCTCGTCGACAACTCCACGGCCTCGTGGGGCCACCTGAACGTCGACGAGATCTGGCTCTGGCCCTGATCACGACGCGCGGGCGGCGAGCGCGGCGGCGAAGGTCTGGCGCAGGTGCGGCTCGCTGCCGACGGTGCCGGGCGCCTTGCCGGCGAGCGCCTTCCAGCACGCGTCGTCCCACCAGCAGAAGGAGAGCGGCTGCTGGAAGCCGTGGCCGGGCGAGGTCATCGCGCGGTCCATCGCGACGAAGAGATCGCGCTGGTCGAGGTTCCAGTGCTCGAGGTCGTGCTGCGCGGCGAACGCGAGGACGCCCATGCCATCGGGCGGCATGAGGTAGCCGACGCCGAAGTTCCAGCCGTAGAGGCGGTAGCGCAGCGTGCCCATCGCGTCGACGACCTCGGCGACCTCGACGCCGAACTCCTCGTTGCCGAGCACCTGCTCGAGCGGGATCGGGTGCCAGATGGTCGCGAGCTGCGCGCGCTCGGCCGGCGCCAGCTCGCCGACGGTGCCCGGCGCGCGCACGCGGGCGAGCGAGAGGTTGAGGACGGTCACCGGGCGATACGTCGACTCGCGCGAGCGGCCGCGGATGAGGTCCGCGACCTGGGACGTGTAGACGTCCGCCGCGGCCGGCGCCTCGGCCGCCCTCGCCTCCTTCGCCCTCGACCTCGGCGATGCCTTCGCCTTCACCTTGCCCTTCGCCTTCACCTTGCCCTTCGCCTTCGCCTTCGTCCTGGGCGTCCGCTTCGCGGCCGCCGTGCGCTTCGGCTTCGCCATGCGGCGATGATTCCGCGGCGGCGCTGGGGATACAATGGTCGCATGAGGGGTCGCGCGCTGGTGCTGGCGCCGCTGCTACTGGGCGGCTGCTTCCTGGTCCGCCCGAAGGACACGCGGCCGGCGATGCCGCCGGCGATGGCGCCGGACGCGCCGTACGAGCACCGGCACGCGCATTACGGCGCGGTGCATGGGGTCCGCGTCGACCGCGACGATCTCGGCTTCAGCCTGAAGCGCGGGCGCTACTCCGCGCCGTACCTCCTGCTCGGCAACGGCCGCAAGGTGTTCGACGCCGACGAGCTGGGGCGGCAGGTCGGCGCCGAGACGGAGCTCGGACGCGCGCTCGCAGCACGCCGGCGCGCGAAGGCGCGGAACCGGCGGACCCAGCTCATCGCCGGTGGCTCGATCGCCGCCGGCGCCGTGCTGTTCGCGCTCGGCGGTCTCTCGCTCGCCAACGACGGGCCGGTGCACGGCGCCGTGCCCATCGGGCTCGGCGTCGCCGCGTTCTTCGGCGGCGCGGGCTACTGGGTGTTCGGTCCGCGCGCCGAGGTCCCGGACGCGCCGATCGACGAGGCGATGCGGTCGACGTACAACGCCGGCGTCGCCGAGACGCTGCGGCTCTGCGTCGACGGGCTCGTCATCCGGGACTGCCAGCAGCCGTCGGGGCCGCCGGGCGCGGCGACCCGGTTCTGAGCCGCGCGCGTCACAGGTTGGCGCAGAAGCCCACCTCGGCGGCGGCGCCCGGCGCGAGGGTGGCGTTGAACGGCGCGCCGGTCGCGATGATGCGGTTGCCGGACTGCGTGAGCTGGCCGTTCCAGTGGTTGTACATCGTGCCCTCGATGGTCACGGTGACGCGCCACGTGACGGGCGCCGCGCTCGTGTTGGTGACGACGAGCTTGGCGCAGTAGCCGGTGGCCCACTGATCGGTCCTGGTGACGGCGGCGGTGACGCCGGGGGTATCGCCCGGGTCCGGCGCGGGGTCAGGATCCGGGTCGGGGTCGGGATCCGGGTCGGGATCGGGGTCCGGATCGGTTCCGGGGTCGGACGCGGGCTCCGTGCCCTTGCGGAAGCGGAAGTGGCTCGTCTGCGTGAGCGCGACGATCAGGTCCTCGATGACGTACGCCCTGGCCTCGAACGCGTCCTCGATCTCCTCGACGAGGCAGCCGAGCTGGGCGTCCTCCTCGACGCCGTACGCCCAGCGCACCCACTGCACCGAGAAGCAGGCGTGGACCTCGGAGCTCGTCGCCAGGTGGGCGCCGAGCTCGCCGACGCCGACGAAGGCGCCGTCGCTGCCGTCGCTCGCGAGGATCTCGCCGGACGCGTCGATCGCCAGGCCGCCCTCGTCGGCGCGGTAGCGGCCGATGCCGTCGAAGTGCTCGAACGCGAAGCCGATCGGATCCATGAGCTGGTGGCAGCCGCTGCACGCCGGGTCGGCGGAGTGCTGCGTGTAGCGCTCGCGCGTGGTCAGCGCCGGGTCGAGCGGCGGCGGCTGCGCGTTCACGCCCGGCGGCGGCGGCGGCAGCTCCTGGCACAGGAGGCGTTCGCGCACGACCTTGCCGCGGTGGATCGGCGACGACGAGTTGGAGCGCGCGTGGGTCGTCAACACCGCGCCGCTCGCCAGGATGCCCGGCCGCGACGCGGCCGCGACCTCGCCGAACCCGTCCGCGTCGACGGCGGTCGGCGCCGCGATGCCGTAGTACTGCGCGAGCTCGGCGTTCACCCACGTCGTCGGCGCGTCGAGCACGTCGGCCAGCGTCGCGCCGCGCTGCACCGCGGTCGCGAGCTGGCGCGCGACCTCCTCGCCCATCGCCGCGCGCACCGACGGCGTGAACGCGGCGTAGAGCATCGGGTCGCGCGCGACCGTGTCGAGGATGCCGACGCCGAGCCACTGCGCCGTGAAGCGATCGATCGATGCGCGCGCCTTCGGCGACGCCAGCATCCGCCGCGCGTGGGCCTCGATCGCCGCCGGATCGCGCAGCTCGTCGGCCACCGCCGCCGCCCACAGCTCGTCGTCGGGCGGCGCCGCCCACAGGAAGTACGACAGCTCGCTCGCGATCTCGTACGACGTGAGCGCGTAGCGCCCGTCGGCGACGGGCTCGCCGAGCTCGCTGCGGTAGAGGAACGACGGCGACTGCAGGACGCCGGCGATGACGCTCGCCATGCCCGAGGTGTGCGGCAGGACGCCCTCGTCGGGGTTGTCGCGCCCGGCCTGGTACACGCCCAGCCAGCGCTCGAGCTCCGCCGCCGACAGCGGCCGCCGGAACACGCGGGCGCCGGACGACTCGAGCCACGCCCGCGTGTTCCGGCGGCCGCTGTCGGCGGCGG
>JAIOII010001142.1 GCA_019912685.1 Kofleriaceae bacterium | reverse complement strand
GGCGGCGCGGACCTCGTCCTCGTCGCGCGCATGCTCCGCCACGCCGCCCGTCCGCACGACGTCGTCGCCGCCGCCGCGCGCCTCCTCCGCCCCGGCGGTCACCTCGCGCTCGTCGATCACGTCCCGCACGACGACGAATCGCAGCGCGCGGAGGGCGCCGTCTGGCTCGGCTTCGAGCCCGACAAGCTGCGCGCGTGGCTCGCCGCGGCGCACCTCGAGGTCGTCGCGCTCGCCCCGCTACCGGGCGCCGCGCGCCCCGCGCTTCAACTGGCGGTGGGCAGGAAGCCCGCCCGTCACCTGCACTGACCCGCAACGCAGTCATCCGAACGAACGCACTGGAGATCACCATGGACACGCGCACCGAGTTCCCCGCCTTCAAGATCAAGGACCTCACCCTGGCCGAGCTCGGCCGCAAGAAGATCCGCATGGCCGAGAAGGAGATGCCGGGTCTCATGTCGCTCCGCGAGGAGTACAAGGGCAAGGCCCCGCTCGCCGGCGCGCGCATCGCCGGCTGCCTCCACATGACGATCGAGACCGCGGTCCTGATCGAGACCCTGGTCTCGCTCGGCGCCGAGGTGACCTGGACGTCGTGCAACATCTACTCGACGCAGGACGAGGCCGCCGCCGCGATCGCCAAGGCCGGCGTCCCGGTCTTCGCCTGGAAGGGCGAGAGCCTCGACGAGTACTGGCAGAACATCGAGCTCCAGCTCAACGCGTTCAAGGGCGGCAAGGGCCCGAACCTGATCCTCGACGACGGCGGCGATCTCACCCTGCTCGTGCACAAGGGCGTCGAGTCGGAGAAGAAGGGCGCGGCGCCCAGCCCGGCGACCGCCACCAACGACGAGATGCGCGTCATCTTCTCGGTGCTCACCGAGAGCCTGAAGCGCGACGCGCAGCGCTTCACCAAGCTCGCCGCCGAGGTGAAGGGCGTCTCCGAGGAGACGACCACGGGCGTCCACCGCCTCTACGAGATGGCGAAGAACGGCGCGCTGCTCTTCCCGTGCATCAACGTCAACGACTCGGTCACCAAGTCGAAGTTCGACAACCTCTACGGCTGCCGCGAGTCGCTCTTCGACGGCATCAAGCGCGCGACCGACGTGATGGTCGCGGGCAAGGTGGTCGTCGTCGCCGGCTACGGTGACGTCGGCAAGGGCTGCGCCCACGCGGCGCGCGGCCTCGGCGCCCGCGTGCTCATCACCGAGATCGATCCCATCTGCGCGCTGCAGGCCGCGATGGAGGGCTACGAGGTCGTGACGATGGAGGACGCGGCGCCGATCGCCGACATCTTCGTCACCGCCACCGGCTGCATGGACGTCATCAAGGGCGAGCACATGATGGCGATGAAGGACGAGGCGATCCTCTCCAACATCGGCCACTTCGACAGCGAGATCCAGGTCGCCTGGCTCGAGGGCAACAAGGAGATCAAGGAAGAGAACATCAAGCCGCAGGTCGATCAGTTCATCTTCCCGGGTGGCAAGCGCATCACGCTGCTCGCCCGCGGCCGCCTCGTCAACCTCGGCTGCGCCACCGGCCACCCGTCGTTCGTGATGTCGAACTCGTTCTCGAACCAGACGATCGCGCAGATGGCGCTCTGGGCCAACGCGACCAAGGGCAAGGACGAGATGACCGGCATGACCTTCGCCGCCGGCCAGGTCTACGTGCTGCCCAAGAAGCTCGACGAGAAGGTGGCGCGCCTCCACCTCGGCAAGGTCGGCGTGAAGCTGACCCAGCTCTCGAAGGAGCAGGCCGACTACCTCGGCGTGCCCGTCGACGGCCCGTTCAAGCCGGATCACTACCGGTACTGAGCGTGAAACGCGCGTGAAGCGGCAAGAGGCAACCCTGGGATTCCCTGCGAGGTCGCAGGGTTGCTCCTTCTTGCCGCATCGTCCCGTCGTTGACTTGGACCACCCCGACCCGTAGCATTTCGGTGGAACAATGACCGGACGCAGCCAGGGCGACGACGCGCCGGGCGACAGCGGCGCTCGCGCCGCGGCGCCGGCGCGGGCGGTGGTGCGGAGTGAACCAGGGACGGCGGGCGAGTCGCACGTGATGGGCGCGGCCGACACCGCCGTCGCGATGGCGGCGTCGGGCGAGCACGCGCACACCGAGCCGTCGGTGTCGGCGTCGTCGGTGCTGACGTCGCCCGTGACGCGCGAGGATCTCGTCGGCACGATGCTGCTCGGCCGCTACTCGGTGACGCGCAAGATCGGGCAGGGCGGCATGGGCGCCGTCTACGAGGCGACGCACACGCTCATCGGCAAGCGCGTCGCCGTGAAGGTCCTCCTCGACAAGTACGCGCGCAAGGAGCAGGTGGTCGCGCGCCTCGAGCAGGAGGCGCGGCTCGCGTCGTCGATCGGCCACGAGCACATCATCGACATCACCGACTTCGGCACGACCGAGGACGGCCGCACGTTCGTCGTCATGGAGTTCCTCGAGGGCGAGTCGCTCGCCGAGCTCCTCGCGCGTGAAGGGCCGCTGCCCGAGGCGCGCATTGTCGACATCGCGTTCCAGGTCGCGTCGGCGCTCGGCGCCGCCCACGACAAGGGCATCGTCCACCGCGACGTGAAGCCGGAGAACGTCTTCCTCCTGCGCCGCAAGGACCGCGACTTCGCCAAGGTGGTGGACTTCGGCATCTCCAAGTCGCTGCGCAGCTCCGACGCCGGCGAGGACGACTCGCCGCGCCTCACCCAGACCGGCATGGTGCTCGGCACGCCGCTCTACATGTCGCCCGAGCAGGCGCGCGGCGACGAGGATCTCGATCACCGCATCGACATCTACGCGCTCGGCGTGATCATGTACGAGCTGGCGACCGGGCGCGTGCCCTTCACCGGCACGAACTACCTGTCGATCATCTCGCAGGTCCTGAACGACACGCCCAAGCCGCCGCGCACCTACCGGCCCGAGCTGTCCGACGAGCTCGAGGCGGTGATCCTGAAGGCGCTCGAGAAGGATCGCGAGCAGCGCTACCAGTCCACCGCGGAGATGCTCGCCGATCTGTCGGTGCTCGCCGACGATCCGACGCACTCGACGCAGCGCGCGCGCATCACGGGGCCGCGGCGCTACGCGCCGAAGAAGGGCGGGCTCCGCGCGGTCGCGTGGATCGCCGTCATCGCCGGCATCATCGCCGCGGTGGCCCTCACCGTCACGGCGACGATGAGCGGCGGCGCCAAGGCCAAGGACGCGCAGGCCCTGGCGGCGATCGACGCCGGCGCGCCGCCGCCGCCCGCGATCGACGCGGGCGTGGTGCAGCCGCAGGTGACGACGGTGAAGATCCGCGTCGAGACCATCCCGCCGGGCGCGCTCATCTTCGAGGGGTCGCGCGAGCTGGGCCAGTCGCCGATCGAGCCGCTCTTCCCGCTCACCAGCGAGACCGTGAAGCTCGTCGCGACGCTCGAGGGCTACGACGACGCCGAGTGCAACATCCGCCCCGCCACCGATCGCGGCCAGACCGTGAAGTGCACGCTGAAGAAGGTGAAGAAGGGGCAGCAGCGCAAGATCATCAAGCGCCCGACGGGCGGGGATCCGGACGCGGACGGCAAGGGCGGC
>JAIOII010001141.1 GCA_019912685.1 Kofleriaceae bacterium | reverse complement strand
CTGGGAGTCCTTGCGCCGCACGCCGCCGCCGGCGCCGCGCGCGCCCGCCGTCGCGCCCGACGACCCGGCGGCGATCATGTACACGACCGGCTCGACGGGCCCGGCCAAGCCGGCGCTCTACCCGCACCGCAACCTGTGCGGCATCTACCGCCTCGTCCATCACACGTGGCGCTTCGCCGAGACGCCGGGCGTGCCCGTCGACATGCCGGTGTTCCCGGCCTTCTTCACCGTCGGGCTCAGCGCCGGCGGCACCGTCGTCGTCCCGCCGATCGACTTCGTGCGCGAGTCGCCGGCCAAGGCCGACCCCGAAGCGCTGCTCGAGGTCATCCGCGACAACGAGGTGCAGACGTTGTTCGCGTCGCCCGTGATCCTCGAGAACCTCGCGCGCCTCGGTGCGGAGCGCGGCGTGAGGGCGCCGTCGCTCCGCACCGTGGTCGGCGGCGGCGCGCCGCTCTACGCTCACGTGATCCGCCCGCTGCGCGCGCTCATGGGCGACCACGGCGAGCTCCACGCCGACTACGGTGCGACCGAGGCGCTGCCGGCGACCGAGATGCCCGGCGCCGAGGCGCTGGCCGAGACGTGCCCCGCGACGGCGCGCGGCGAGGGCCTCTGCGTCGGCCGGCCGTTCGACGGCGTCGACGTGAAGATCATCGCGATCGACGATGGCCCGATCGACACGATCGCCGACGCGCGCGAGCTGCCGCGGGGCGACATCGGCGAGATCATCGTGCGCGGCGCGCACGTCAGCCCCGCGTACGCCGACGATCCGACGAGCACGCGGAAGAACAAGATCGCCGACGGCGCCGGCGGCGTGTGGCACCGCCTCGGCGACGCCGGCTACCTCGACGCGCGCGGCCGCGTCTGGTGCGTCGGCCGCCTCGGCCACCGCGTCGAGACGCCGCGCGGGCCGATGTTCCCGCTCATGTGCGAGCCGATCTTCGATGCCCACCCGCACGTCGGCCGCAGCGCGCTCGTCGGCGTCCCGTCGGGCGCCGGCACGATGCTCCCGGTCGTCTGCATCGAGCTCGCCCCCGCCGCGCGCGGCGTCGATCGCGACGCCCTGCGCGACGAGCTCCTCGCGCTGGCGGCGAAGCACCCGGTGACCGCGCCGATCCGCCACGTGCTCTTCCACGCGCGCCTCCCCGTCGACCCGCGCCACAACTCCAAGATCGAGCGGCCGGCGCTCGCGCGCTGGGCGTCGACGAAGCTCCCGTTCTCGGCCAAGGTCGGCCTCGCCGCCGCGCTGCTCGTGACGTTGGTCGCGTGCGCCGCACCTCCGGCCGGCGGCGACGACCTCGGACCCGACGGACACACGGCCGACACGCCCGACGCCGGGCCGGCGCCCGACGCCGGCGCCTCGGTCGACCTCGGCGATCCGATCCTCGTCCCGCCCGAGCAGCTCGAGCAGTGGGTCTGGATCCCGATCCCGGAGATGCGCTGCGCCGACGACACGCCGGCGGGCATCGGCGTCAACTTCACCGACCAGAGCCGCGAGCTCGTCATCTGGTTCCAGGGCAACGGCGTCTGCTACGACCTCAAGACCTGCACGCTGTTCCGCGACCTGCTCGTCGGGATGGGCGACGACCCGCTCACGCACCTGTGGTGGGGCGCTCCCGACGTCGGGCGGGTCGGCATCTTCGATCGCAACGATCCGCAGAACCCGTTCCGCCACGCGAGCTTCGTCGCCCTGCCGCATTGCACCCTCGACGGCCACACGGCCGACAAGGCGTCGACGTACCCGCCGCTGCCGACCTACCAGCAGCGCGGCTATCGCAACGCGACCGAGGCGCTCCGCCGCATCGCGGCCTCGTTCACCGACGCGTCGCGCGTGACCGTCGCCGGCTTCAGCGCCGGCGCGATCGGCGCGACCGCGAACTACCACAAGATCGCGTCGACGTTCGAGGCGCTCGGCCACCCGCCGCCCTTCCTCGTCGCCGACGCCGGGCCGCTCCTGCGCGCGCCGTATCTGAGCGCCACCGCGAGCCGGGACCTGCGCGCCGGCTGGGGCCTCGAGGACACGATCGGCGCGTGGTGCACCGAGTGCGTCGAGCACGGCGAGAGCCACATCTACCGCGCGCTCGCCGAGCGCCACCCGGGGATGCGCGCGTCGATCCTCAGCACGTACGGCGACACGGTCACGTTCAGCCTCTACCGGCTGCTCAACTACGACCTCGCGATCTGGGACGGCGACTGGCTGCGCCGCGGGCTCGTCGACCTCGACGACGCCGTGATGGCCTTCCAGCCCGACGTCGCGCCCAGCGCGCAGCGCTCGTTCCTCTACCCCGGTGATCGACACGGCGCGCTCGTCGCCGGGCCGCTGTCGTCCACCCCCGGGCTCGTCCCGTTCCTCCAGGCGCAGCTCGCCGGCGATGCAGCCTGGCAATCCGTCCGCAACTAGGAGGAAGCATGTCCCGATCGTCCCGTCCCCTCTCCGCCCTCATCGTCACCCTCACCCTCACCCTCACCGCCTGCGTCGACGTCGTCGTCGAGGACGAGATGGGGCAGAGCCACGATCCCGTCGGGGTCTCGGCGCTGACCGTCGCGCAGAAAGGCCCCCGCTACGCGATCATCCGCGACTCGGCGCGCGCGCGCGGCATACGCAACGCGTACCTGCTCGCCGGCATCGCCAACACCGAGACCGGCCTCGCCCAGTGCTGGTCGGAGGCGACGTGGGCGTGCCAGGGCCCGAATTCGCCCGAGTGCGGCGGCGGCCCCGTCATCGCCGGCTCGGCCGATGGGCCGTGCTCGATCCGCGAGGGCGGCCTCGGCATGTTCCAGTTCGACGCCGGCACGCACGGCCAGACGCTCTCGCGCTACGGCAACGGCATCCTCACCGTCGACGGCCAGATCGGCGCCGCGATCGACTACGTGGTCAACATGGTCAAGATCTCGGCGTACACGACCAACGCCGAGACCGACGCGAAGGCGCGCGACTGGATCAACAACTTCGACATCAACAACCCGACGCTCCGCGATCAGTGGATCAAGACGGTGCTCCGCTACTACAACGGCTGCCAGCCGAGCTGGAGCTGCTGGACGCCGCGCTACCAGACCTACACCGACGGCATGTGGATGGCGGTGAACGAGGCCGGCGGCCTCGGCTTCTGGGAAGTCGCGACCGGCACGCGCTGCGGGGGTAGCCCGATGACCGTCGGGCAGATCGACGCCAAGTACCGCGCGCTCGGCGGCTGCGGCTCGGTGCTCGGCGCGCCCGTCACCGAGGAGCTCAGCACGCCCGACGGCGTCGGCCGCTACTCCGTCTTCGAGCGCGGCTCGATCTACTGGACGGCGCAGACCGGCGCCTTCGAGGTGCACGGCCTCATCCGCGACAAGTGGCGCGACGTCGGCTGGGAAGCGGGCGCGGTCGGCTATCCGATCTCGGACGAACGGACCACGCCCGACGGCGCCGGCCGCTACAACGTGTTCCAGCGCGGCTCGATCTACTGGCACCCGTCGACGGGCGCGCACGAGGTCCACGGCCTCATCCGCGACGCGTGGGCCGAGACCGGCTGGGAGGCCGGCTCGCTCGGCTACCCGATCTCCGGCGAGTACGACGTCGAGGGCGGCCGCCGCAGCGACTTCCAGCGCGGCTCGATCACGTGGCACCGCGCGACCGGCGAGACGACGGTGAACGGCCCGGCGGCGCCGGCGCCGCGGTGGAAGGTGATCCCGGTCTCGTACCAGGTGCAGGAGACTGGCTACTGGTGCGGCCCGGCGGCGACGCGCCACGCGCTGTCGGCGCGCATGGCGAACCCGCCGACGCAGGCGCAGCTCGCGCAGCAGCTCCCCACGACGACGAACGGCACCGACTGGATCGGCCAGATCACGCGCACGCTCAACCAGCGCCTCGGCGTGAACCGCTACGTCACCGTCGAGATGCCGGACGATCCGCCGACGCAGGCCCAGCGCGATCGGCTGTGGAACGACGTCGTCACCAGCATCGACAACAACTACCCGGTCGTCGCCAACATCGTCGCGCCGCCGAGCAACCACCCGCCGGGCTACCCGTCGAACCAGACCATCTATCACTACTTCGCCGTGACCGGATACAACCCCGAGACGCGCCAGGTCTACATCGCCGACTCGGCGAACTTCGGCGGCAACCAGCAGTACTGGCTCTCGTTCGACCAGCTCGCGACGCTCATCCCGCCCAAGGGCTACGCGACGTACGTGTGCCCGGGCGGCATGACGATGGGCGCGATCGACGCCAAGTACCGCGAGCTCGGCGGCTGCCGCTCGGTCGTGGGCGGCGCGGTGAGCGGCGAGCGCACGACGCCCGACGGCGTCGGCCGCTACAACGTGTTCGAGAACGGCTCGATCTACTGGACGCCGGAGACCGGCGCGCACGAGGTCCACGGCGCGATCCGCGACAGGTGGCGCGACAGCGGCTGGGAGGGCGGCCCGCTCGGCTACCCGACCTCCGACGAGTACGCGGTGCCCGGCGGTCGCAAGAGCGACTTCCAGGGCGGCTCGATCACCTGGAGCGCGTCGACCGGCGCGACCACGATCGGGCCGTAGCCGCGTCCGGGCGCGCTACTCGCGCGACGCCGGCGAGCGCGCGGAGACGGTCACGACCTTGCTCGACGTCGCCGCGCGCTTGCGCTCGGTGATCGGCGTGAGCCGCGCCGACGTCCACCACGCGACCGCCTCGCCCGACGTCCACGGCCCGATCATCGGCAGGTCGTCGAGCGCCTTCCGCAGCGCCGTCGCGTCGCGATAGCGGTCGGAGGGGTGCTTCGCCATGCACGTCGCGATGATCGCCTCGAGCGCGGGCGGGACCGCCTCGCCGCGGCGCTGGCTGACCGGGACGATCGGGTGCGACGAGTGCGCGCGCCACAGCCCGGCGTCACCGCCCTTGTCATCGAACGGCGGCCCGCCGGTGAGCAGGTAGTAGAGCGTCGAGCCCAGGCCGTAGACGTCGGAGGCGGGCGTGACGTCGGCGCCGAGGAACTGCTCGGGCGCCATGTACGCCGGCGTCCCGAGCGTCACGCCCTCGTGCGTGTCGTGGCCGAGCGGCCGCGTCAGCTCGCGCACCAGCCCGAAGTCGAGCACCTTCACGAAGTCGGGGGTGTCGCCCGTCGACAGCGCGAACAGGTTCGCCGGCTTGATGTCACGGTGCACGAGGCCCTTCTCGTGCGCCTCGGCGAGCGAGCTCGTGGCCTGGCGGATCATGTGCACCGCGCGGCGCACGTCGAGCGGGCCGTAGCCGGCGACGAGATCGGCGAGATCCAGACCGCGCAGGAACTCCATCGCGATGTAGGCGATGCCGTCGTCGCTCGCGCCGTAGTCGAAGATCTTGACGGTGTGCGGCGAGGTGAGGCTGCTCGCGACCTGGGCCTCGCGCTCGAAGCGCATCCAGCGGTCGTCGTCGCCCTGCGGGGCGCCGCGCAGCACCTTGATCGCCACCTCGCGGCCGAGCGTGTCGTCGCGCGCGAGCCACACCTCGTTCATCCCGCCGGTGCCGAGCGGCGCCTGCAGGCGATAGCGGCCGAGGCGGCGCGCGCGATAGAGCTGCGCGCGCGACGCCCACAGCAGGTGGCTCGCGATCGCCGCGAACGCGAGGAGCGAGACCTGGATGAACGCGCTGACCAGGTAGTGGGTGACGCCCTCGCGGGTGTCCCACGCCGCCGGCTGCGTGGCCCACGCCGCGATGGTGACGGTGGCGAAGAAGCCGACGAAGACCGGCACGAGCATCGCGAGCGTGCGCCGCCACGGCGACGGCACGAGCACCCCGATCGCGACGAAGTAGAACGACGTGCTCGGGACGTACGGGCTGCCGATGCCGCCGAGCTCGCTGGCGATGAGGGCGATCAGCACGGCGGTCGCGGCGAGGACGAGCCCGGTCGTCACGACCATCTGCCGCAGGGACGCGTGGGTCGACCGCGCGTAGAAGTACCAGCCGAACAGGATGCCGACGCCCGCGATGCGGTAGGCAATGATCCGGTCGATGCTCGCCCGGTCGTAGACGAGGAGGTAGAGGAGGACGTCGACCGCGGCGAAGCCGGCGTACGCGATCGAGCCGATCGCCGAGGCGCGGCGGATGCCCTCGGCGTAGTCGGTCATCTCGGCCGACGCGCGCGAACGGAGCCCCCGCGTACGTGTGCCAGACGTACGATCGTCGCCGGTCCGGACAGCGCTCCCCATCGCGATCCGAGCCATGGTAACGCGTTTTCGATCGCTCGGGCCTGCCTCGCGCTTCGCGCTTCGGGTCGCGTCGTCACGGGCGCTACCCCGGGCGCGCTTCGCGCGCGGCCCCGCTCCTCGCGACCGGCCCTTCGCATGGTACGTTCGCCACCCTCATGTATCTCGGGGTTGTCACCGGTACCGTCGTGGCCGAGCGCAAGGCCACCGGTCTCGAGGGAGCCAAGCTGCTCCTGGTCCAGCCCGTCGACGACACCGGCCGGCACACCGGCGACCTGCAGGTCGCCGTCGACACCGTGCGGGCCGGGGTGGGCGACCACGTCTACCTCGTGGGCTCGCGCGAGGCCGCCCTCGCCTGCGACCCCTGGTTCGTGCCGGTCGACGCCGCGATCGTCGGCATCGTCGACGAGGTCCACGCTCCGGAGCGGGCCGCCCAGGCCGACGTCCCCGAGCCGGTCGACGACGAGCCGACCGAGGCCAACCCGTCGCCGCCGCCGCGCAAGCGCCCGCAGGCGCCGGCGCGGGCCAAGAAACGGACCGGCGACGCATGAGGCTCTGCCGCGTCCTCGGCAACGTGACCGCGACGGCGAAGCACGCCGCCTTCGCCGGGCGCACGCTGCTCGTCGTCCAGCCGCTCGACGAGCACGGCGCCGACGCCGGCGACAGCTTCATCGCGATCGATCACGCGCAGGCCGGCCCGGGCGACCGCGTGCTCGTCCTCACCGAAGGCAACGGCGTCCGCCAGATCCTGAAGATGGGCGACGTCGTCCCGATCCGCTCGATGGTCGTCGGCATCGTCGATCACGTCGAGGTGAGCGAGAGCGAGAGCGAGTCGCCGTGAGCGCGAGCTCGAGGGCGCAGCTCGCCGCGTACGCGCACGAGCTCCACGTGCGCGGATGGGTCGCCAACCACGACGGCAACCTGACCGTGCGCGACGGCGCGCGCTGGCTCGCCACGCCGACGGCGACCGCCAAGCGCCGCGTCACCGAGCGCGGCCTCGTCGAGCTCGACACGGCCGGCAAGGTCGTCGGCGCCGGC
>JAIOII010001140.1 GCA_019912685.1 Kofleriaceae bacterium | reverse complement strand
CAGCTTCTCGAGCCGGGGCCCGGCGCCGGCGCGTGAGGGACTCGCCGGCCGCGTTGACATGACCCACGATCGCGGCGATCGTGGGTGGTCGGGAGGTGCTCGTGAGACGAGTATGGTGGTTCGTCTGGCTGCTGGGTGTGTCCGCGTGCGTAATTCCCGACGATGCCCCGGTCGCGAGCACCGTGGCTTCGGACGTGAGCACCGTCGGCTGTACGAGCTTCCGGGCACTGAACTTCACCAAGGGCGGTATCGTCGTCACGTCGACGCAGCGCAGCATCGACGCATCGGGAGGCGGCACCTACGACATCACGTTCGAGAACCTGACCCGCGGCTGGTACGCGGGTGAGGTCGTCACGGAGACCGGCTCGACGTGTCTCCCTCCGCTGCTCGGCACACCGGCGAGCTTCGCGACCGGAACCGGCGAGCTGATCGCGCTCGGTCCCGACAGCCGCTACACCTTGCGCAACGTCTACCTCCAGCCGAATCAGCCGCTCGTGTACTGCTTCACGGGGCTGCACGACGAGCACGACCAGCTCACGCGTCATCTCTGGGTGCCGCTCGCGATCGGCACGGACTTCGCGACGCAGTTCCTGATCGGCGAGTCGGTCACGCAGCTGTTCCTCAAGAACGCCGGCAGCGAGTCGCCCGGCGATGTGATCGCCGAGAACATCGGGCTCATCGCATCGACGGGGACGGAGCTCGCGGTGGCGCTGAACGACGACAATCCCATCGCAATCCTCGGCATCACGAACGCGATCCGAGATCTGATCCTCGCCGACAACCTCGGTGACAGGATCGAGGCGATCGAGGCGCTCTTCGCGACCAGCGTCGAGGAGTGGGGGCCGCAGCTCCTCGCCCGCACGAACATGCGCGTCGCGGACCTGCAGACCCTGAGCGAAGGCCTGGGCTGGCTCCAGCACGTCATGGGGATCTGGAACGTCACCGAGATGTTCATCGATCTCCTGTTCGCCTACGGCGAGTATCCGTACACGGCGGTCGCGGTGAAGGTCGTCGACCAGGGGATGGATCGCGACATGATGCCACCGGACGGACGGATCCTCGCTCCGCTCGAGGGCGCGCAGGTCGGATCCCACATCGTCGTGCGCGGCGATGCGAGCGACGAGTGCCGCGGGGTCGCCAGGGTCAACCTCACGTACTCGCTCGACAACGGCACGACCTGGCGCTTCGCAGGCTCCGACACGACCGCCCCGTACGAGATCCCGCTCGACCTGTCGGCAGCCGCTCCGAACGCGCCGATCAGGCTCGGCTGGGACATCTACGACAACGCGGGCCAGTTCGCCAACTCGCCGCACGGCAACGTGACGGTGACTCGCAGCGCGGCCGTGCCTGCGGCCACCCTCGCCGCGAGCATCGTGTCGCTACCGCCGCGCATCACGACCTCACCTTCGCAGGTCGTGCGCTTCACCTGGCGTGTGCAGAACGTCGGTACGAGCGCGTGGACGAGCGCCGACAGCATCGTCCTCGGAGGGGGCTCGACGGTCACCTGGATCGCCGGACAGGTCCCGCCCCTGGGGCCGTCCGCGACCGGCGACATCACACTCGATGTCCGCGTTCCGGCGACGACTGGCGACCAGGTCGGCTATGCACAGCTCTCGCATGGCGGCGTCGCCTTCGGTCCGGTGTTGCCGTTCAGCTGGTATGCAGGCACGCCACCGCCCCCGCCGTGTCCATCGGGGGTGACCTGCGCCGACGGAAG
Organism: Kofleriaceae bacterium; assembly: GCA_019912685.1. Taxonomy (GTDB): domain Bacteria; phylum Myxococcota_A; class Polyangia; order Haliangiales; family Haliangiaceae; genus UBA2376. Next base: position 5,924 of record JAIOII010001140.1, on the reverse strand, counting down.
CTGCGCGAGCACCCAGCTCCCGACGGGAGGCAGCGTGGCGCGCGTTGCGGGCACTGAAGAGCTCTGGGCCATCGCGGGCGACCGACGACATCAGATCGCGGGACCGTGCAGCACCGTGTTCGCCGAGCGCGTCGCGGCGGCGCGGTGCGTGACCAGCTCTGCGATCGCGACGCTCGCGGCCGCGCCACCGCCGTGCACCGAGGGGAGCTTCGTTCGGCCGGTGACCGGCCCGCGCGTGTATCGCCGTGAGGGCGGTCGGCTTCGCGCGCTGTGCGGGGCCTGGAACGCCTCGAACTTCCAGACGACGTACGGCAGCGGCTTCGAGATCGTCTTGCCGATCACGACGACCGAGCTCGCACGGCTCGAAGGCCAATCGCCGGTCCTGGTCGACGGGATCTACCCGACTGGAAGCGCGGCTCCCGCGTGCGGGCAACCCGGGCTCGAGTGCGGGGTGCACGACGATCCGGACGACGTCTGCTGGGGCCAGCGCCAGTGCCCGACGTGCTCGTCCGGAGACGTCTGCAGCAACGGCACGTGCGTCGCCGAACCCGACCCGACGTACGAGAGCGACACGATTCAGCCAGCGGGGTTCGTCCAGGTGCCCGGGGGACCGCTGGTCGGGGGCGCGGCCGTCGCCCTGTCCTGGTACGCCGAGGACGCGACGGGCATCGCATCGGGACGCATCGAGTACACGCTCGATGGCTGGGTGACGGCGTATCCGGCGCATGCGGGCGATCTTCTCGCTGGCGCGTACGCCAACACCATCCAGAACCCGACCGGCGTGGTCGCGTGGACCGTGCCGAACGCGGCGACCGAGCGTGCGGGCGTGCGCCTCGTGATCGCCGACCTCGCCGGCAACTTCCGCGTCGTCTACGCGCCGAACTTCGTCATCGGCTCGGGCGCGAGCACGACGACGTGTCCCGAGCCAGCGGCGCCGCTGCTGTTCGATCCGGGGCTGCTCTCTCCCTCCGGCGCGTATCCGCTCACGTGGCAAGACGTCGTCGGCGCGACCGGATATCAGGTGGAAGAGTCGCTCGATGCCACGTTCTCGTCGCCGACGGATGGCGCATCGATCGTCGATCCGAGCTACGCGATCGCCGGTCGCATCGATGGTCAGTACTACTATCGAGTTCGCGCCGAGACGCGATGCGGTACGAGCCCCTGGTCCAACGTCGTCGACATCACGGTGGATCGCAACGCACCACCGGACCGCCCGGCGAGCCCGTCGCCGGCCGACGGCGCGAGCGACATCGATCGCAGCGTCGTGCTCACGTGGACCGGGGGTGATGATGGCACGGTCGAGTACGCCGTGCGGCTGGGGTTCGATCGTGCCGCCATGCCCTTCGTGCGCGCGTACGCGCCTGCGGCGTCGGCGGCGTTCGACCTCGCGGCGGGCGCGCAGTATCACTGGCAGGTCGTCGCGCGCGATGAAGAAGGCGCGATCACCGAGGGCCCGGTGTGGACGTTCACGACCTCGAACCAGCTCGCCGACGTTGCGATCGAGCGCATCGTCACCACTGGCGCGATCGCCCCCGGCGCGGCCGTGACGGCAGCGATCGAGGTCGCGAATCGTGGCACGCGTGGCTCACTGCCCGGTCCGCTCGGGGTCTATCTCGGCCGCGCACCCGGGGATCGTGACCAGCTCCTGGTCCGCCTCGACGTACCGGCGCTCGCACCCGGCGAGACGCGTACGCTGACGACGCCGGTCACGCTGGATGGCCTCGGCGCGGGTGACAGCTACGCGAGCGCGTTGCTCGAACCGGAGGCCAGCTTCGAGGACGCGATCGCCGATAACAACGAGGCGTCGACGCTCCTGCACTACACGGACGGGGTCACGCCTTCGCTCGCGATGCTCGAGCTTCGCCATGGGACGGGACCCGCACGCGACCGGTTCCAGGCCGGGCACGAGTACTCGCTCGTCTACGACGCCCGCGATGACGTCGGGGTGACCTCGCTCGAGCTCGCGTTCCAGGCGAACGGGGATCCGACCTGGCGTCCGATCGCGACGCTCGCCGGCCAGACGCTCGCGCAAGGAGCATCGCTGATCACGTGGCAACTTCCCGCCGGTACGCCGCTCGGCTCGGCGACGCTTCGTGGAGTCGCGCACGACGGCAGCGGGAACTCGACGACCCGCACCTACGCGTTCACCGTGATCGACGGGGCGCTGCCGGTGATCGCGATGGTGAGCCACGTCGATGCCCAACCCGTGTCGCTGGGACAGACGAGCCAGATCGAATGGAGCGTCTCGACGACACACGGCCTCGGACAGATCGTGATTTACCTGCATTACGGGGACCGGATCGACACCGTCGTTTCGCTGCCTTCGCCGAGCGCTTCGACCTATGCGTGGGCCGTGCCCAACAGCGCGAGCTACGTCACGACGAACGCCCGCTTGCGCGTGCGCGCGATCGACCTGCTCGGGAACGAGTCCGAATCGTGGAGCACGCCGTTCCAGATCGTCGATGATTCGACGCCGCCGCCGGAGCCGTGGGGTGTGCCGACGGTGGTCACCAACGTCGGCGCGTGCGGTCAGCCGTTCTGCCTGCAGCACGATCACGACCGCGTCGCGCTCGCGGTCGACTCGGCCGGCGTGGCCCACGCGGCGTACAGCCGCACGCACATCGACATGCGCGATGGTACGAGCGGAAGCTACTACGTGCAGATCGAGCTCCTCTATCGCAAGTCGACCGGCGCGGGATGGACCGCCGAAGAACCGATCGTGACGTACCCGCTCCAGGTCGTGCCCTCGACGGCCGACGCGATGCACGTCGACGAGGTCACGATCGATACCGACGCGAACGGCGATCCGCACGTGATGTGGGCGTACAAGCAGATGAACGCGTTCGTCGGGGACGTGTTCGCGGCTCGCCGCACCACCAGCTGGGAGGCCGCGACGAACCTGTCGTCGAACCCGACCTACTCGCACCTCCCGCGGATCGCCGTCGGAACCGACGGTCAGGTCCACGCGCTGTGGCGCGATGGTTCGCCTGCACGCCTGTTGCACCATCGGCAGCGCTCGGTCGGAGGCGGAGCATGGAGCGCGGTGTCGACGACGGCTGCTGGGCTCGGCCTTCTCGACGTCTCGCCTGGGCCGGGTGGGACGATCGTCGCCGCGTACACCGCGAACGGGACCCTGACGACGACGACGCTGTCGAGCGCGGGGTGGAGCGCCCCGGTGACCGCGATGACGTGCCCGAGCACCGGCCCGAACGCGATCAGCATCGCCGTGCGCCCTGATGCGGCGAACGCCGTCACGACCGCATACTTCGACGATGGCGCCGGTACGCTCGGGTATGGCGCCGGTTGTCCGACGCTGGTGCGATGGGACGGCAACACGATCTCGAACGCGATCGTACGCTGGGACAGTCGCGAACTCCCGCTGCTGGCGTGGCGCAGCGATGGCACGAAGTCCGGCATCTTCTTTCGACGCGGCCTCGCCGACGAGGCCTGGTCGAACGCCGTGCGGCTGAGTCCTGCCAGTCAGTTTCCGCAGCAACAGCTCGCGTTCGACGTCCACGGCACGACCGCGCACGTCGCGTACATCGCATACGTCTCGGGTCGCGGCGAGGTCATCCACACGACGGCGGATCTCGCAACCGACATCTACGCTCCCTCGGTCACGATCGCACCGCTTCCGGCGACAGTCGGCGCTGGCGCTGCAGTCGGCCTCGCGTGGTCGGCCGAGGACGACACGAACGTCGCGACGATCGAGCTTTCGTATACGCGCGACGGCGGGCTGACGTTTCAGCCGATCGCGACATTGCCTGGCACGTCGACCGCTCATGCCTGGATTGCGCCGACGGCGACCGGGCCGGTGCGCATCCGCGTGATCGCGATCGACGCCGCCGGGAACCGTGGTGCCGCCGAGTCGCTCGACGCTGCGATCGAGGATCTCGTCGCACCGACCGTCGCGATCATCGCACCCACGAGCGGAGCGACGGTCGCGGTCGGTGTCGATATCGCCATCTCGTGGACGGCGAGCGACGATCTCGGGGTCACGCGCGTCGACGTCGTCCTCGTGACTCCGGGTGGCGCCGCGCCGATCATCAGCAACCTGACGAGCGAGACGGCGATCGTCTGGAGGCCCGGCGACGACTGTGCGGGATGCACGCTTCGTGTCGACGTGAGCGACGCGGCCGGGCACCTCACGAGCGCGGCGATCCCGGTCAGCGTGGTCTGGGCCAACCGCGCTCCGGTCACGCCGTTTGGCGAGAGCCCGCACAACGCCGCGATCGGTGTCTCTCCGGATCTCGTCGAGCTCCGCTGGAACAGCGCGGATGCCGACGGCGACGCCGTACGGTACGACGTGATCGTCGATGGTGTCGCAGTCGCGGCGAATACGACCGCGACCAGCGTGACGATCCTGGATCGAGCTCCGAATACGTCCGTGACCTGGCACGTCGTGGCCACGGACGGTGTCGCGACTACCGTCGGGCCTACGTGGCAGTTCACGACGGGACTCGTGTACCCGCCAGCACCGGCGGCGGCGTCGATCCTCGAGACCAGGTCGGACCGCGTCTCGATCGTGTGGACGCCGAGCGCGCCGAGCGACTCGACGTGCATCGAGCGGCGGACGACCGGCGCGTTCGCGCAGATCGCCGAGCTCGCCGCGGGCGTCACGCGCTTCGACGACTTCGAGGTGACCGGCAATACCGCCTACACGTATCGTGTGTGTGCGCGTCGTGATGGCGTGACGTCGCCGTACTCCGCCGAGCTCGCGGCGGAAACCGCGAACTCCTCGCCGCGCATCCCTGAGGCGATCACGCCGCCGAGGTTCTCGACGGTCGCGCCGGGGTCGGTCGAACTGACGTGGTCCGGCGGTGATCCGGATCCCGGCGCGGTCGTGACGTATCGCGTGCTGTTCGGCGAGACGGAGCTCATCGAGGTTGCGGCCGGCCTCGTGGAGGCGCGTCACACGATCGGGGCCCTCGCGCCATCGACGCTCTACTCGTGGCGAGTCGTCGCCGAGGATGAGCGAGGTGCGAGCGTGGCGAGCGCGACGTTCTCGTTCGCGACCGAATCACCACCCGGACTGATGAGCCCCGATGGTCTCTCGGGCGAAGTGCGGCAGCACACGCTCGTCGTGCTCGCGTGGATGGGGGTCTCCGACGCCGAAGGTTATGTCGTCGAGCGCAACGGTGGAACGAGCTGGAACACCGTCGCCGAGGTGGTCGCGCCGACCTATGCTGACCCGGCGCCGACGCCCGAGGGCGATTACCGGTACCGTGTGCGTGCTCGCCGGGGGACCCAGGTGTCGGCGCCGTCGAGCGAGGTTGCGGTCGACACGCGCAATCGTGCCCCGAGCTTCACCTCGACGCTGCCGACCACGGTGGCCGTCGGCGAGACCTACGCGCACGATCTCGCGGCGAGCGACCCCGACGGCGACGAGGTGAGCTTCGCACTCGGGACGGGGCCAGCAGGGATGTCCGTCACCGGATCGCGCGTCGTCTGGCAACCGACCGCCAACGACATGGGCACGCACGCTGTGGCGCTCGTCGCTTCCGATGCGCTCGGCGGAAGCACGACGTACACGCTCGAGCTAGCGGTCACCGAGGGAGATGCGCCCCCCAGCGACGGCGGTGGATGCTGCGGAGCGTCTCGCTCCCCGAGCGGGCTCGTGTTCGCGCTCCTGGTCGCGTGGCGCCTTCGCCGTCGGCGACCACGAGGTCACGCTCCCTAGCTCGTTCGGTGTCCCTCGAGCTCGCCCAGAGGTTCTTCGCGCCGCGTGACTCACCGGGCCGCGACGCCGCCGTCGCAGAAGCGGCGCTCGGCCTCGCCCGGGTCGCTCGGGATGGTGAGCCGCGTGCGGCGTACCGCGCCGACGAGGTTGTCCCGGAAGCGGCGCGGCGTCATCGGCGCGCGGACCGACGCGAGCAGCTCGGCGAGCTCGCCGCACGCCATCGCGCGCCGGGCCGCGGCGATCG
>JAIOII010001139.1 GCA_019912685.1 Kofleriaceae bacterium | reverse complement strand
GCTCGCGCATGACCTGGAGCAGCGCGGCGCCGTCGCGCGGCGGCAAGAGCGACGGTGCGCCGACCCGCAGCACGGTCGCCATGTCGCCGGCGACCGAGAACGCCGGCCCCTCGGCGGCGAGCACGATCACGCGCACGCCGTCATCGGCGGCGGCCGCCGTCATCGCGTCGCAGAGCTCGCCGCAGGTCTGGCTGTCGAGCGCGTTGCCGGCGTCCGGCCGATCGAGCCGCAGCCAGGCCGTGCCTTCGTCGCGCCGGACCTGGATCGTCGTGTAAACCCCGGACACGAAAGCGAACATATCAGCCCGGCGGACCGACGCTGAGTTGACATAAGATCGATTCTGCGACGTGACTTGTAGGTCATCTGGGGGCGGAGCAGCAGGCGCCGCGCGGCACGCCCGCTGCACCAGTGACCGGCATGTGGATCCTCCTCGCCATCGCACTCGTCGTCGGATGGGTCGTCTTGAACGTCGCGTGGGACGTCGCCTCGTTCGCCGTCCACCTGTTGCTCGGCCTCGCCGTGCTCGCGGTCATCGCGCACTTCCTCCGCGGCCGCTTCGGGCGCCGCGACGCGCCCGCCGGCACCTGATCAGCGCGTGCGCTCGGGCTCGGGCGTGTCCGCCGAGCGCATCACGTCCCCGCGATCGACCGGTTGATCCGTGGGCGTGATCACGTGCAGGAGGCGCAGGGTCACGAACCCGAGCAGCGACAGCGTGACGGCGACGTTCCAGAGCCCGAGCGCCGCCGCCGCGCCGAGCGCCGCCGTCATCCACACGCTGGCCGCGGTCGCGGTGCCGAGCACGTTGAGCCCGTGCTTCACGATCGCGCCCGCCCCGATGAAGCCCACCCCGGTGGCGATGCCCTGGAGCGTCCGGTTCCACTCGCCCGGCTGGCCCGGCGACATCTCCTGCGCGATCACGAGGAACGCGCAGCTCGCCACCGCCAGGAGCGGAAACGTGCGCAGCCCCATGCTGCGGTCGTGCTTCTCGCGCTCCCAGCCGATCGGCAGCGCGAGCGCGAAGGCGCCCAGCATCTCCGGCACGCCGGCCAGCGGCAGCTCGAACGTCATGCGCCGCTACCGCAGCAAGAAGCGGGCCTCGTCGGCTACGGGCCGACGGCCTCCTCGCCGATGAGCGTCCGGGCGGCGGACAGCAGGTTGATGTCGGTCGTGCCGGCGCCGAGCTCGAGGAGCTTGGCGTCGCGCGCCAGCTTCTCGAGGTGGTACTCCTCCATGTAGCCGTAACCGCCGTGGAGCTGCACCGCCGTGAGCGCGGCGTCGACCGCGAGCTGCGAGCACTGCGCCTTCGAGGCGTTCACGAACGCGGCGTCGTGGACCTTGTGCTTCTGCATCCACGCGAGCCGGAAGACGACGTTCTCGACGGTGCGCAGCTTCAGGTACAGGTCGGCGATCTTGAGCTGCACCGCCTGGAACGCGCCGATCGGGCGGCCGAACTGCCGGCGCTGGCGCACGTACTCGACGCTCTGGTCGTAGCAGCGCTCGATGATGCCCCACGCCATCGCGGGCACGCCCGAGCGCTCGCTGCCGAGGCTCTCCTTGGTGTCGGCGCGGCCCGCGCGCCCCTTCTCGCGCCCGCCGAGCAGCCGGTCGCCGCCGACCTCGACGTCGTCGAAGAAGATCTCCGACGTCGGCGAGTCGCGCATGCCCATCTTCTTGAACGGCGCGCCCACGGTGAAGCCGGGCATGCCCTTCTCCAGCACGAACGTGGCGACGCCCTGCTGCTCGCGCGGCTCGCCGCGATCGATGCGCGCGTACACGACGAAGATGTCGGCGCCCGGCCCGTTGGTGATGAACGTCTTCGAGCCCTTGAGCACGTAGCCCGCCGCCGGATCGTCGCCCTTCGGGCGCGCGGTCGTCGTCATCGAGCCGAACGCGTCGGATCCGGCGCCGGGCTCGGTCAGGCACCATGAACCGACCTTGTCGACGGTGACGAGGGGCAGCGCCCAGCGCTCGACCTGGTCGGCCGTGCCCTTCTGCAGGATCGCCCCGCCGGCGAGCCCCATCGACACGCCCCAGCCCATCGCGAAGCCCGGCGACACGCGCGAGAGCTCCTTGATGAACACCGCCATCATCATCGGCTCGCCGCCCATCGACCCGCCGAGCCCGCCGCCCGGCTCCGCCGGCTTGCCCTCGGCCTCGGCGGCGCGCAGCTTGGCGATGCGCTTCTTCACCGCCGCCTCCGCCATCGCGCCGAGGCCGAACTGCTTCGCCATCTCCCGCATCAGCGGGAACGGCGGCTCGGCTCCGGCCTCGAGCGCGGGGATGCGCGGCGCGAGCCTGCTCTCGCACCACTGCCGCACCATCTTCTCGACCATCCGGCTCTGCTCGTCGAGTGCAAACATGTTGGCTCCTCGACGCGACGGTAGCACCGCCGCGCCCGCCCCCTGCCC
>JAIOII010000117.1 GCA_019912685.1 Kofleriaceae bacterium | reverse complement strand
CTTCTCGATCACGTTCCTGATGTCGACCTGGATCCCGTACAACGTCGCCCTCATGACGGCGACGTTCCGCTAGGGCGACGGGGCGAACTGGGCGGTGCCCTCGTCGACCGCGGCGATCCTCGAGGCGGCGCGCTCGGTCATCATCGTCCCGGGCTACGGCATGGCCGTGTCGCAGGCCCAGCACGCGGTGCGCGACCTGGCGGCGGCGCTGACGGCGAACGGGGCGACGGTGCGCTACGCGATCCACCCGGTCGCGGGGCGCATGCCCGGTCACATGAACGTGCTGCTCGCCGAGGCCAACGTGCCCTACGAGCAACTGTTCGACCTCGACGCGATCAACGACGACTTCGCGAGCACCGACGTGGCGATCGTCGTGGGCGCGAACGACGTCGTGAACCCGGCGGCGCGCACGCAGAAGACGAGCCCGATCTACGGCATGCCGGTCCTCGCCGTCGACAAGGCGCGCACGGCGATCTGCTTCAAGCGCTCGTTCAAGCCCGGCTTCGCCGGCATCGAGAACGAGCTCTTCACGAAGCCCTCGACGATGATGGTCCTCGGCGACGCCAAGGACTCGATCGCCGCCCTGGTGCGCGAGGTGAAGGGGGCCGCGGGCGGCGGCCACGAACGGATGGCAGCGTGATCGACGCCGGTGCCAGCGCTGCCTCCGCCGCGGCGGCCGCGCTCGCCTTCGCCATCGCGGTCGCCACCGCCGCGATCGCCGCGGTCGACGAGGGCACCGCCCAGTTCGCCCCGTCGCCCTAGCGGAACGTCGCCGTCATGAGGGCGACGTTGTACGGGATCCAGGTCGACATCAGGAACGTGATCGAGAAGCTCCCGTCGGGGTGCGTCGCGAGGGTCGGCAGCATGTACGTGCCGTAGAAGCCGGCGTGCTGGCACTCGAACAGGCGCTCGCCGGGGCAGTCGGTGCCCTCGCAGCAGTGCCGCGCGCGGAACGCCGGGTCCTCCATGGTCGCGACGGTCACCGGCTCGCTCCACGGGCCCTCGGGCGCCTCGGCGAAGCGCGCCGCGATGCGGTTGCCGGCGGAGACCTCCTGGTCGAGCATCACGTAGCGCTCGATCGCCGGGAAGTAGCGCACCGAGAGCTCGCCGAGGTGCGGCGTGGGGACGATCGGCGTCGTCGCGACGCGCGGGCCGACCCACGTGCGCGTCGCCGCGTCGAAGCGCTCGTAGCCGCCGTCGGTCGACAGGTCGGCGAGGCGCTTGCGCGCGAGGTGCACCGGGCTCGCGCGGTACGCGCCGGTCCCGTACATGTACAGGTGCTCGCCGTCGACGAGCGCCGCGATGTTGATGAAGTCTCCGCGCAACGCGCCGTCGGCGTCGAAGCGCTGATCGACGTGGTACTGGATCTGGTAGCTCGGCTGGCCGGTCGTCGACGGCGCCGCCCACCTCGCCAGGTACGAGCCGCGCATCTCGAAGGGCTCGTGGTTGATGATCGTGTAGAAGAGGTAGATCGATCCGCCGTGCGAGAACGCGCCCGACGGCACCTCGAAGTCGCCGGGCAGGTTCGGGAACGCGTTCGCCCCACGAGGACCGGACGGGTTGCGGACGAACTCGCCGATCGCCCGTCCCGGCGGCGGCGTCATGTGCGCGCCGGCGAAGTCGGCCTGGGCCGTGCCGCTCGCGCCACCCGTCACGAGGAAGCGCAGCTGCGAGCACAGGATCGTGGGATCGTCGGCGACCGCGGCGGCCCCCAGCGCCGAGTAGCCGACGGCGTCGGGCAACGACTCGGGCCCGAGCGGCCAGATGACCTGCGCGCCCGCCGTGTCGCCGAAGAACACGTAGAGGTCGCCCGCGTGCTCGAGCGGGATCCCGAGATCCGTGCCGCGCACGTTCGCGCGCGCATGCGTCTGGTTCGCCGTCGGGTCGTCGAGGTTGCGGTCGCTCACCAGCTTGCAGCGAAACCCGAGCTCCTCGAACGACGGCACGTACCCCGGCGGCAGCCCCGCCGCCGCGTCACGCGGCGCGCCGCCGTCCTCACCCGGCCCTCCCCCGCCGTCGGCCCCCGAACCTTGGTTCGCGTCGCACCCCGCGACGACCAGCCACGCTGCCGCTCCGAGCAAGCCTCCACGCATCGCGCCCAGGTCGAGCAACACGCGTGCCGCCCCCGACCGCGCGAATTCCTTCGCGCCGGCCCGCCGTGACGCTCGCAGTGCAACCGCCGGGTTGCACTTGACGCCCGTCAAGTCCGCATCGGGCCGGGGGTGAGAGGCTCGGAAAATGGGCTCCCTCCTGGTCCTTCGCCGTGTGGGGTTTGCGGGGCTGGCGGGGTTCGCGGTCGTCCTCGTCTTCGCGGCGTGCACCGAGCCGCCGCCGCGACGCACCTACTACGACCGGTACATCGAGCCGATCCTCCTCAACTCGTGCGCCGGGAACACGTCGGGGTGTCATCGCGCCAACCCCGACGATCCGTTCCAGCACGCCGGCGGCAACTTCGACGTCACCAGCTTCGAGAACGTGCAGAAGCGGCGCGACGTGCTGGAGCCGTTCGGCTCGTACGCGCTACCGCTCCTGCTCGTCAAGGCGACCAGCTCGGCCGGGCTCGAGGTGGCGTACGGCGACCGCTTCGAGCCGCTGCACGTCGGTCACGTGGGCGGCGCCAACCTCGTCGTCGGCGAGGACGCGTACCTCACGCTCCTCACCTGGACCGAGAACGGCGCCACCGAGAACGGCCTGCCGCCGCCCACGCCGGCGCAGGACGGCGACGGTGACTGCTCGACCTCGGTGTCGAGCGACTTCGATCCGGCGCCGTACCTCGCCAGCCCGCACTTCGCCGAGTTCGAGAGCCGCGTCCAGCCGATCATGAGCGGCTGCGCGTCGTCGACGTGCCACGGCGCGCCGCAGGCCGACTTCTACGTCACCTGCGGCACCGGCGCCGACGCCCCGACCCAGATCGCCTTCAACATGAGCCAGGTCTGGGCCTTCGTCGACGATCCGGTCGACCAGTCGCAGATCCTCCGCATCCCGCTCGCGCGCGGCGCCGGCGGCGGGCCGCACACCGGCGGCGACATGTACCCGGATCGCACGGCGGTCGACGGGCCGTACCAGGTGATCCGGGCGTGGGCGGAGAAGGTCGGCAAGCTCGAGTTCGGCGCCGGCGATCCCGGCCGCGAGTTCTTCGCCGAGCACGTCCAGCCCCTGCTCGTCACCCGCGGCTGCTCGTTCGCGGCCTGCCACAGCCCGCACGCCGGCAACGACTTCAAGCTGCGCCCGGGCGCCGAGGGCTTCTTCTCGGCGGTCGCGCTCGAGAAGAACTACCACCTGATGGTCGCGGAGTTCATGGCGATGGAGGTGCCGGATCCACGCCGCGGCCGCGCCGTCGCCAAGACGATCACGCGCGGCGACGGCGGCATCGCCCACCGCGGCGGCCAGCTCTTCGTCGGCGATCCGTCGATCTGTCCGGCGACCTTCGATCCGGCGACGGCCCCGCCCATCTGCGTCCTCCTGGAATGGGTGCGCGTCGAGCGCGCCGCCGCCGTCGCGCGCGGCGAGATGGACGCGCTCGGCCCGGGCAGCTCGATCCCGCTCGTGTACGTCGACCGCGCGGCGACGCACGTCGCCGGCCCGCTCGAGGTCGACACCTACCAGGGCGGCTCCGATCTGCGCGTGGCGCCGGCGCAGGTCGGCGCCCTCGGCGCCATCACCGGCGTCGGCGCGAGCACCTCGCTGCTCGCCGGCTGCGGCGTCGACGTCGCGCAGGCCGATGTCCGGGGGCCGGACGTCCGCCACGACGGCACCTCGATCGTGTTCTCGATGCGCACCCGCGCCGACGAGGCGTTCGGCGTCTGGTACGTGAACCTCGACGGCAGCGGCTGCCGGCGCGTCGCCCCGCCGGGGCCGGACGTCAACGGGCTGCGCGCCCACGACTTCGATCCCGCGTGGTCGCCCGACGGCGAATGGATCGTGTTCGCGTCGGCGCGCAGCGGGACCCGGTCGCGCAAGCTGTTCCTGCCCCAGTCCGACATCTACCGCATGAAGCCCGACGGGACCTCCGTCGAGCAGATGACGTTCCTCACCAACTCGGAGCTCAACCCGCAGGTCATGCGCGAGGGCCGCATCTCGATGTCGACCGAGAAGGTGTCGACGGGCCCGGCCGGCGACTTCTACCAGGTCGCCGGCCGCCGCATCAACTGGGACCGGACCGACTACCACCCGCTGCTCGGGCAGCGCGCGCAGTCGGCGTACGGCGAGCCCGGCGATCTCGGCGCCATGCGCCCGTCGATCGGGTACGGCCAGGCCACGGACATCCGCGAGGACCTGAACGCCAACCTCCTGGCGATCTTCAGCGACCCGGGCGCGCGCGGCGGCGCCGGCACGCTCGCGATCTTCAACCGGTCGGTGGGCCCGTTCGAGCTCGGACGGAGCGACGACGGCTTCCTGCCCTCGGTCGTGTTCCCGGATCCGGCGGCGACCGGACGCGCCGGCGCGTCGACCCAGGGCGCGTACCGCTATCCGTTCGGCATGCCCGACGGGCGCATCATGGTGTCGTACGCCGCGTTCAGCGGCGACCTCGCCACCGCGACCGCGTTCGACTGGGACATCGTCGCCATCGATCCGCACACCGGCGCGCGCACGCCGCTCCTGGCCGGACCCGGCGCGCAGGTCGACGGCGTGCTCGCGATCAAGCGACCGCCGATCAAGCCCTACGTCAACCGCCGCCAGCTCGTCTTCGGCGGCTCCTCCGACGAGGAGATCACCGGCGTCGGCCGCGCGATCATCCACATGCCGGACGCGCCGATGATCTTCACGGTCCTCACCGCGAACCTCCGCCGCGGCCGCCCCGTCGACGCGTTCCGGGGCGCCCGCCGGATCGCGTTCTACGTCGAGAACCCGGCGCCGGCCTCGATGACCAGCGGGCCCATCTACCAGAACCGCACGCTGGTCGGGACCGCGAACCTCGCCGCCGACGGCTCGGTGCGGGTCAACGTGCCCGCGGGCGCCGGCGTCATCGCCGAGCTGCAGGACGGCAGCGGCCAGCCGATCGTCACCATGGGCGAGGAGCACCAGAACGCGCCCGGCGAGATCATCAGCATGGGCATCGTCGAGCCCCTGTTCGACGCCGTCTGCGGCAGCTGCCACGGCTCCGTGTCGGGCAGCGAGCTCGACGTGTCGGTGACCACCGACGCGCTCACCGGCGCGTCGCAGTCGCTGTCGCGCGATCAGCTCATCCGCGTCGGCCCCTGACGCCGCGCTCGATCGCGATCACGTCGCGCGCGCCGCGTGGCGCCCCGCGATCCATCCCCAGGTCATGCCGCGCAGGTTCGACAGCCCCGACTGGTAGCCGGCGCCGGTGTCGAGCGCCGCCGCCGAGTTGCCGCACGCGTACAGCCCGGGGATGGCGTGGCCGCGCACGTGCTTCACGCGCGCGAACCCGTCGGTCTCGAGGCCGACCGAGTTCACGCCCACGCCCACCGGCGCGAGCTGGATGCCGTAGAACGGCGGCTTCTCCAGCGGGCCGAGGTTGGGGTTGGGCCGGCTCTTGTCGCCGGTCATCATCGCCGCCCACGGATAGCTGCCGCGCCCGAACCGCGGATCCTTGCCCTCGCGCGCGCCGACGTTGAACTGCGCGATCGTCGCCTCGAGCGCCGCGCCGTCGACGCCGAGCTTCTCGGCGAGCTCGCGCGGGGTCTGCGCGCGCGCGAGCACCTCGTCGGGCACCTCCATGCCGGGCAGGTACGTCGCGAACGCGTACTTGTCGCGGTACTGCTGATCGAAGACGAGGAACGGCGGATAGTTCGGGTGATCCTGCGCGAGGCCGTCCCACGCGTGGCACTTCGGCAGGTAGTCCCGGTAGAACGACTCGTCGCCGAAGCGCTGGCCCGCGCGGTTGACCCAGATCGCGTGCGGGTAGCCGCCTTCCCACGAGGCGCGGTAGAGCGGCTTGCCGTCGTGCTCCTCGCCGGGGATGCGGTAGCCGAAGAACATGCCGAGGTTGTGGTTCGGCACGCGCCCGAGTGACGCGCCGATCTCGCCGCCGAGCACGATGTTGTCGCCCTCGACCGACGGCTGGCACATCGAGTGCCACTCGGGGAGCTGCTCGTACTGCTTCGCCAGCCGCTTGTTCCAGTCGTAGCCGCCGATCGCGAGCACCACGCCGCGCCGCGCGCGCACCATCCACGGCTTGCCGGCCTTCTCGGCGCGCACGCCGACAACGCGCCCGCCCTCGACGACGAGCCCGCGCACCGGCGTGTCGACGTGCGCCGGGATCGCGCGATCGATCACGGCCGCCTTCACGAAGTAGCCCATCATGCCCGGGCCCATGCCGCGCTGATCCTTGGCCACGCGCTTGCCCATGAGCGCGAAGTTCCACTGCGTGATCGTCGCGAGGCCGCCCCACGCGAACAGCTCGTCGTGGATGATGCCGGGCGGCATGTGCGGCGTGCCGTACGTCTTCTTCTGCCACGGCCCGAGCTGCGCGCCGTCGAACAGCTCGACCTCGAGATAGCGACCGGCGGCCGCGGTCCCCGGGGCGTGCGGATAGTGGTAGTCGGGGAAGCTCTCGATGATCTTCCACCGGACGCCACACTGGGTCTCGGCCCACCGCGCGACCACCGGCCCGGTCTCGAAGAGGATCCTGGCGAGCTCCGGGTCGGCGTAGCCGCCCGCGAGGTACGCGAGGTACGCGCGCGCCGCCTCCGGCGAGTCCGGCGCGCCGCGCTCCGCCATCTTGTGGTTGCAGGCGACGAACACCTCGCCGCCGGAGTACGCGCACACGCCGCCGAGCTTGCCCGCCTTCTCGAGGATGACGGCCTGCGCGCCCTCGTCGTGCGCGGCCATGGCGGCGGTGAGCGCGCCGAGGCCCGAGCCCACGGCGACGACGTCGACTTCGAGATCCCAGGAGGTCATGGAGCGTCCTCTGTCCATCTAGAGCTTGAACACCCGCTCGGCGTTGCCGCGCAGGAACTTGGGCCACACCTCGGCCTTGAACGGCACGTCGGGCAGCTCCTTCCAGATGCGCTCGAGCGAGAGCCCCATCGGGAAGTAGCCCGCGTACATCACCTGGTCGGCGCCGCGCGTGTTGGCGAAGTCGACGATCGCGCGCGGGTAGTGGCGCGGCGCGAACGCGCTCGTCGAGTACGACAGGTTCGGGTACTTGAGCATCAGCTTGACCGCGAGGTCGGTCCACGGCTCGGCGCCGTGCCGCATCACGAACTTGAGCTCGGGGAAGTACCAGCACACCTCGTCGATCAGCTCGACCTTCTGCGGCGCCATCGGCAGCCGCGGCCCGGGCACGCCGACGCACACGCAGATCGGCAGCTCGAGCTCGACGCACTTGGCGTAGATCGGGAACCACTTCTTGTCGTCGATCGGGACCTGCGGGCACAGCCCCGACGGGAACGCGGTCACGGCCTTGATGCCGTGCTCCGCGTGCATGCGGACGATCGCCCGCACCTCGTCCATGCCGCGGTTCGGGTTGGCCTGGTAGCTGCCGAAGAAGCGCTCGGGGTAGCGCCGGATCGCCTGCGCGTTCGGCGTGTCGCTTCCGTCGACCCCCACCATCGCCCGCGCGATGCCGTGCCGGTCCATCTCCGCGACCGTGTAGGCGACGTAGTCGTCCTGGGCGCCGATCTTCGGGATGTCCTTGAACATGTACTGCGCCGGCATCTCGAAGCGCTCGCGGCTGTCCCGGTCGAGGAACAGCGGCTTCATGAACTCGTACCAGCCGCGCTGGTCCTCGCCCGGCACGTTGAGCATCAGGTCGATCGCGCCGATGCTGGCGAGGTCCGCGGGCGCGGCCATCAGGAGAGCGCTCCGCCGTCGGCGCGGACCTCGGCGCCGTTCATGTACTTCGCGTCGTCCGACGCGAGGAACGCGATCACCGACGCCGCATACTCGGGTCCGACCTGCGGCACGGGCGGCATCGCCCCGCGCAGGAGCTCGAGGTCCACGCCCTTCGGCATGCGGAACTGGCCGTGCAGCGGCGTGTTGATGCCGCCCGGGCACACGCAGTTGGCGCGCAGGCCCTGCTTGGCGTACTCGACCGCGATCACGCGCGTCATCGAGAGGATGCCGCCCTTCGACGCCGCGTACGCCGCCATCCACGGGTGCGAGCCGAGCGCCGACGTCGACGACGTGTTGACGATGCAGCCCTTGGTCTTGAGCAGGTGCGGGATCGCCGCCTTGCAGACGAGGAACGTGCCCGTCAGGTTGACGCGGATGATCTTCTCCCAGCTCTCCAGCTTCAGCTCGTGGGTGTGATCGGCGCGCAGGATGCCGGCGACGTTGCACAGGACGTCGAGCCGGTCGTGCTTGGCGATGACCGCGGCGATCGCATCGTTCACCTGCTGCTCGTCGCTGATGTCGCACTTGACGTCGACCCGCCCCGGACCGTCCGCGATGTCGAGCGCGACGACGGTCGCGCCCTCCTCCGTCAGCCGCTCCACCGTCGCCTTGCCGATGCCCGACGCCGCGCCGGTGACCAGCGCGACCTTGCCTTCGAACCGCTTCATGAAGCCTGCTCCTCTTTCCCGTGCGCGTCCTGGTGTACGTAGAACTGGCGGTACCAGCGGCGCAGCGCGCCGATGGCGCCGTCGCCGTCGCACAGGGTCGGCCGGTCGCGCCAGACCTTGTTCTCCCAGATGGCGACGTCCTGCTGGAAGCCGAGCGTCAGGTTGTCCGCGTACGCCTGCGCGTAGCGCGCCATCTTCTTCTCGTCGCCGACCTTCTTCAGCATCACGCCGAAGCGCAGGTGCAGGGTGTGCTCGTCGATCGGCGTGTGCGCGTTGATCAGGCGGTTGGGGATGAACGACTCCATCTCCGTCACCTGGTACGCCGGCCCGTAGTACGTCGCCGTCAGCTTGAACCGGTCGTCGCCGCCGCCGATGGGATGCGCGACCCCGGTCGAGCGCTGGATCGCGACGTGCTCGATGAACTCGTTCTCGAACGTCTCGAGGTCGGTGCCGTGCACCGCCGGGAAGTGCCCGCTGTCGGCGACGTTCTCGATGATCTCGCGCGGGTGCGTCTTGATCGTCATGATCGAGCGCGTCCACGGCGTCCATTCCTCTGACCCGTGCTCCGCGATGACCGGGATCTCGTACGTCGGCGCGCGTCCCAGGGCGTCGTGCCAGACGAAGACGAGGCCGTTCCTCTCGCTCACCGGCCAGCAGCGCGTCTGCGCGCGCGCGAGGCTCCTGGGCTTGTTGTCGCTCCGGTCGTACGGGATCTCGACGCAGGCGCCGTCGCCGGCGAAGCGCCAGGCGTGGAACGGACACTTGATCGAGTCACCGACCACGGCGCCGCCGTGGCCGAGGTGCGCGCCGAGGTGCGGGCAGTGGGCGTCGAGCACGCTCACCTGGCCGCGCTCGCCGCGGAACGCGACGAGGTGCTTGCCGAAGTACGCCAGCGGCAGGACCTTGCCGACCGGCAGCTCGTCGGTGGCCGCCACGACGAACCAGCCGGTCGCGTAGCCGGCATGTCGCTCGGGCTTGCTCACGACACCATCTCCTTCTCGGCGATCGACTTCGCCCACGCGTAGTCGGGCTTGCCGCTCGGGTAGCGCTCGACCGCGGCGACCAGCGACACCTGCCGCGGCACCTTGTAGCCGGCGATGAGCGTGCGGCAATGCGCCTGGAGCGTCGCGAGGTCGGGGCGCGCGCCGGCCCGCGGCTGGACGACCGCCGCCACGCGCTGCATCCACCGGTCGTCCGCGACGCCGACCACGAGCGCGTCGAACACGTCGGGGTGCGCCTTGAGCGCCTCCTCGACCTCCTCGGGGAACACCTTCTCGCCGCCGGTGTTGATGCAGTTCGAGCCGCGCCCGTACACCGTGATGCGGCCGTCGCCCTCGACGGTCGCCATGTCGCCGGGCAGCGCGAAGCGCTTGCCGCCGATCGTGACGAAGCGCTCCGCGGTCTTGGCCTCGTCCTTGTAGTACCCGAGCGGGATGTGGCCGCCGCGCGCGAGCTTGCCCAGCGTGCCCGAGCCGGGGGCGATGGGCTGGAGGTCGTCGTCGAGCACCAGGCTGTGCTCGTCCATGGCGAAGCTCGGCCGCCCGTCGGCGCCGGTCTCCGAGCCGGGATACGCCGAGCCCTGGTGGCCGGTCTCCGTCGAGCCGAAGTTGTTGAGGATGAGCGCGTCGGGCAGGAGCTCCTGCAGGCGATCGCGCACCGCCGGGGAGAGGATCGCGCCCGCGGAGGCGACGGCGAGCAGGCTCGACGTGTCGTACGTGCCCGCGGCGAGCACGTCGGCGATCGGCCGCGCCATCGCGTCGCCGACGAGCGTGATCGTCGTCAGCTGCTCCTCGCCGATGAGCTCGACGCAGCGCTTCGCGTCGAAGCTGCGCCCGGGCTGGAGCACGAGCGGTCCGCCGGTGAACATCGAGATCCACGCGCCGAGCTGCGCCGCGCCGTGGATGAAGGGCGCCGCCGGCAGGAGCCGCATCGCGTTGTCCGGATCGCTCGCGTGCGCCACGACCTCCTCGGGTGACGTCACCGGGTCGCCGCCCGGCCGTCCGCCCTGGAGCCCGGCGAAGAAGATGTCCTCGTGGCGCCACATCACGCCCTTGGGCTTGCCGGTGGTGCCGCCGGTGTAGATGACCCAGAGGTCGTCACCGGAGCGCGGGCCATAGTCCTGGCGCGGCGTCGCGGCGGCGAGCGCCTGCTCGTAGTCACGCGCCTCGAGCCCGGGCACGGTCACGCCCGACCCATCGTCGAGCGCGAGCACGGTGGCCGCGGCGCCGGTGCCGCGCGCGGCCTCGGCGACGACCGGCAGGAGCTCGCGCTGCGTGACGATGCCGACGAGGTCGGCATCGACGCACAGCGGCCGGAGCTCGGCGGCGACGTAGCGGTAGTTGAGGTTGATCGGCACCGCGCGCAGCTTGAAGCACGCGATCATCGCCTCGACGAACGGGTGGCCGTTGTAGAGGTGGAGGCCGACGTGGTCGCGCGGCCCCACGCCGCGACCGCGCAGCACGTCGGCGAGCCGGTCGGCGCGCTCGTCGAGCTGGGCGAAGGTCAAACGGTGCGCGCCCGACACGAGCGCGGTGCGGCCGGGGATGGCCCGGACCAGCGACTCGAACAGGTCGGCGATGTTGAAGGTCCCGGCCATCTTCGTCCCTCGGCGCTAGAACGCGTTGCACTCGGGATGCTCGCCCTCGCGACCCGCCGTGTCAAGGACGGACTAGAACATGTTTCATTCCTGGGCGAGTTGGGTGTAGGGTCACGCCCATGAGCGAGCGAGTGATGAGCTCTCCCGAGGTGGGTTTCTGGAAGATCGCGACGACGCGCCCCGACTGGATCGCGGTGATCGAGCCCGACGGCACCGAGCTCACCGCCGGCGCGCTTCTCGCCGGCGCCAACCGGCTCGTCCACGGCCTGCGCGCGCTCGGCCTCGAGCCGGGCGACTGCATCGCCACGGTGCTCGACAACAGCGCCGCGATGCTCGAAGCGTTCCTCGCCGCGCACCAGGCCGGCTGGTACGTGACGCCGATCAACTGGCACCTGACCGCCGCCGAGATCGGCTACATCGTCGCCGACTGCGACGCGGCGGCGGTGATCGCGACGCCGCGCGCCGGCGACGCGGCCGCGCGCGCGTGCGACGAGATCGACTTCCCGGCGGCGGCGCGGTTCTCGACGGGCGGCGTGCTCCCCGGCTTCCGCTCGATCGACGAGCTGAAGCACGGGCAACCGATCACGGCGCCCGACGGGCGCAGCGCCGGCGCGTCGATGACGTACACGTCGGGCACGACCGGCAAGCCCAAGGGCGTGAAGCGCCCGCTCGCGGCGGCGCCGCCCGAGACCGTCGCGACGCAGCAGGCGCTCTTCCTCTCGCTCTTCGGCATCATGCCCGGCTCGCCGGGCGTGCACGTCGTCGGCGCGCCGCTCTATCACACGGCGGTCCTCAACTTCGCGACCAACCACCTGCACCTCGGCCACACGCTCGTCCTCATGGACAAGTGGGAGCCCGAGGCGATGCTCCGGCTCATCGAGCAGCACCGCGTGACGTCGAGCCACATGGTGCCGACCCAGTTCAACCGGCTCCTCAAGCTGCCCGAGGACGTGCGCGCGCGGTACGACGTCTCGTCGCTCACCCACATCATCCACAGCGCGGCGCCCTGCCCCGTCGACACCAAGCAGAAGATGCTCGCGTGGTGGGGCCCGTGCATCTACGAGTACTACGCGGCGTCCGAGGGCGGCGGCACCGCGTGCACGCCGGCGCAGTGGCTCGAGAAGCCCGGCACCGTCGGCAAGCCGTGGCCGATCTCGGAGATCCGCGTCCTCGACGACGCCCACCAGCCCTGCCCGCCGGGCACCGCCGGCACGGTGTGGATCCGCATGGGCAACCACCGCTTCGAGTACCACCGCGACGAGAAGAAGACCGGCGACGCGTGGCGCGACGGCTTCTTCACCGTCGGCGACGCCGGTTACCTCGACGAGGACGGCTACCTGTTCCTCTGCGATCGCAAGGCCGACATGATCATCTCCGGCGGCGTGAACATCTACCCCGCCGAGATCGAGGCGGTGCTGCTCGCCCACCCCGCGGTCGCCGACGCCGCGGTGTTCGGCATCCCCGACGAGGACTGGGGCGAGCAGGTGCGCGCCGTCATCCAGCCGGCCTCCGCGGCGAGCGCCGGCCCCGACCTGTCGGCGACGCTCCTCGCCTACGCGAGCGAGCGCCTCGCCAAGTACAAGCTGCCCAGGGCGATCGACTTCGTCGCCGAGATGCCGCGGGACCCGAACGGCAAGCTCTACAAGCGGAAGCTACGCGACCCGTTCTGGACCGGTCGCGAGCGCGCGATCTAGCCGCCCGAGGAACCCGATCACCGACGAGGTGAAGGCGTCGTTGTCGTCGCCGGCGACCATGTGCGCGGCGCCGGCGACGTCGACGTACTCGGCGTGGGGGATGAGGGCGCGCAGCGCACGCACGCCGTCCTCGGTGAGCACGTCGCTCATGCGGCCGCGCACGACCAGCGTCGGCGCCTGGACGCGACGCGCGGCCGCCTCCATGCGCTCGACAGCGAACGTGGGGTCGCCGCGGTCGCGGCGGATGAAGCGCGGATCCCAGTGCCAGTGCCAGCGGCCGTCGTCGCGCTGGCGCAGGTTCTTGGCGAGGCCGCCGAGGTCGCGCGGCCGCTTGCGGTTGGGCAGGTACGCGGCGATCGCGTCGGCGGCGTCCTCGAGCGACGCGAAGCCGTCGAGGCCCGTCGCCATGAAGTTGATGATGCGCGCCACGCCGTCCTGCTCGAGGCGCGGCGCGACGTCGACGAGCACGAGCGCCCGCAGGAGCGGGCCGAGCTCGCCCTCGGCCATGAGCGCGGCGAGGCCGCCGAGCGATGCCCCGACGACGACCGGCGGGCGGCCGAGCTGGCGGGCGATCGCGCGCACGTCCTCGGCGAACGCCAGGTCGTAGTTCCCGTCGGCGGGCCAGCCGCTGTCGCCGTGCCCGCGGTGGTCGAGGGAGATGGCGTACGCCCCGGAACGGGCGACCGCGGCGGCCGTGCCACCCCAGGCGTGACGGGTCTGCCCGCCGCCATGGAGGAAGACCACGGGCATCGCATCCGGAGCGCCCCAGGCATCACCGGCGAGGCGCACTCCTCCCGCGCCGGTGAACGAGATCGCGGACGACAGCACGCCTCATCCTACCACGGCGAGCAAGGGCGCTTGACGCCGCGAATGAAACACGTTTCACTTCCGGCGTGCGAGCGCTCCTGCGCGAGGTCGGCTGGTCGGCGGATCTCTCCGTCGAGCCGGAAGGTGAGAGGCCCGAGCCGTCGGGCGCGGACGTCGTCGTGGAGGTCGAGGCCTGCGGCGTCTGTGGAAGGGATTGCCTCGACCGCGCAGGTCGCTTCGCATTTGTCCGCGTCCCGATCACGCCGGGCCACGAGGCGGTGGGCCGCGTCGTCGCCGTCGGGCCCGACGTCACCGAGTGGAAGGTCGGGCAGCGCGTCGCCACGCTCCACCGGGACGCGTGCGGCGACTGCGCGGCGTGCGCGGCCGGAGACACGTCGCTCTGCGTCCGCGCCGCGGCGGTGCTCGGGCTCCTCGTCGACGGCGGCTACGCGCGCTGGCTGACCGTGCCCGAGCGCGCGCTCTACGCGGTCCCCGACGATCTCGAGCCCGCGCTCGCCGCCGTCCTCCACTGCACGGTCGGCACGGCGTGGCGCGGCCTGACGCGCGCCGGCGTCACGGCGGGCGCGCGCGTGCTCGTCAC
>JAIOII010001138.1 GCA_019912685.1 Kofleriaceae bacterium | reverse complement strand
CCGCGACGCGGCGCACCCGCCCGGGTCGCGGTCGACGATGCGCACGGTCGTCGGCTCGCCGCGGTTGCCGTTCAGGTCCACCGCGCGGACCTCGAGCACGAAGTCCAGCTCGTCGACGTCGGGATCGAAGAACAGGATGATGTTGCCTGCGCCGCCGCCGGGTAGCACCGGCCCGGCCGGCAAGGCCAGCCCGCGCGGCAGCGCTCCACCCGCGAGGCGCAGCTCGTAGCCGAGGCGGTCGGCCGGCGCGCGGTCGTCGGAGGCCTCGACGGTCACGTGCACCGAGGCGATGTCGCCGCACGATCCGGCGCCACACCCGGAGTCGTTGCTGCG
This sequence comes from Kofleriaceae bacterium, assembly GCA_019912685.1. Classification (GTDB taxonomy): domain Bacteria; phylum Myxococcota_A; class Polyangia; order Haliangiales; family Haliangiaceae; genus UBA2376. The sequence continues at coordinate 4,340 of JAIOII010001138.1, read as the reverse complement.
ATGAACACCGGCGTCGCCCAGGACGACCTGGTCGGGCGGCGTCGCATCGTCGGCGTACGCGGGATCGAGGATCAGGTCCTCGTTCCAGGCCAGCGAGCACGCCGACGCCATGCGCGGTGGCGCGCCGAGCATGGTGAGTGAGGTGGCCACGAGGACGAGGACGGGTCGCATGTCCGGATGCCCCTGCACCGCGCAGGCCAGCGTCCCTGGCCCGACGCGGCATCGCGATCTCACGCAGTTGCGAACGACCGCGCTGACATGGATGTCAGGGGGATCCAGGCTGGTCTCGACGGAGCGCGAAGGCGCCGACCCGCTCGGTGCGCCGCGTGGTGCCCGCGAGCGCGACCTCGATGCGGCGCGCCGTCCGCAGCATCGGCAGGTCGACGTTGAGCTGGCCGTGCACGAAGGTCGGGCCTCCGTTCTCGAGCGTCGCCTTCAGGATCGACCGGTCGACGACGCTGCCGCCGCGGTTGCGCAGCGCCACGCAGACCTCGGTCTCGGTCGGCTCGCGCAAGGGGCTGCGCTGCGTGAGCTCGACGACGAACTCGACCCGCAGGTAGTCCGCGCGAGGGCGGAACACCGCGAGCCGGGCGGCGATCTGCGGGTAGCCGGGTTCGATCGGTCGCGCCGCGTATGGCCACGGGACGCGGGCGTCGAGCGGCGCGCCGTCGTAGGGCGCCAGGTCGGCGGCGAACACCCGCGCGCGGTACCCGACCTCGTGCGTGAGGTACGCGTCGACCGCGGTCGCGCGATCGAACGAGCCCTGGCTGAAGCCGACGCGCGCGTCGACGGTCTGGAAGTGCCAGAACTGATCGCGCAGCACGCGACGCGCGACGTCCTGCAAGACGCCGCTGGCGTCGCGCAGCGCGAGCTCGAGCGAGGCGAGCCTGAGCGGCCGCGGCGAGCGGTTCTCGACGGCGCCCTCGAAGGTCAACCATGGCAGCGTCGGATCCGAGCGATCGACGTCGACCCACGTCGTGCCCGGGACGAGCGCGACCGCCTCGCCGTCGGCGGTGCCGTCGAGGAGCTCGCTCGGCGCTTCTCGCGAGACCGGCGCGACCCGCGGCGGCGGCGGCTCCATGCGCGCGCCGAACAGCTCGCTCGCATCGAACGGCAGCACCGCCGGTTCGGCGGCCTCGACGGCCGGCGACGCCACCCCCGCGCCGGACGCCGTCGCCTTCGCCTTGGCGATGAGGACGCGCTCGGCCGCGTCGATCGTGATGGCCTCGGCGGCGTCGAGCAGGAAGCGCGGATCGTGCATCGTCGCCGCGACCGCATCCGCGCCCTCGTCGAGGATGCGCTCCAGCATCGGCGAAAGTCGCTGCGGGGGCAGGTCACCTCGGTTGGCGCGGATCCACTCGCCCATGTCCGGGCTGTAGCCGTAGCGATCGGAGAACCGCCGCCACGCGGGCACGAGGCGCGCCCAGACGTCCCATTTCGGCGACGACGCCTTGCGATGGCCGCGCCGGCCGAGCGCCTCGTCGAGCTCGACCGCGAGCACCAGCGCGAGGAGCAGCGATGGATCGGGCTCGTCGCGGCCCAGACGCTCGACCGCGCGCATCCGGCTGTCGTCATCGGCGACCAGGCCGTCGAGCACGTCGCCGACCGGCGGCACCTCGATCGGCTCCTGACCGCGCCGGCGCACCAGCACGTCCCAGTCCTCGAACGGCTGGCCGCGTGGCACGCCGAGCCGCTCCTGCGCCTCCTCGCGGAAGCTCGAGGTCTGCTCGTAGCGGATCACGTCGAGGGACTTCCAGATCGCGGCGACCAGCGGCAGCTCGCTGTCGCCGCGGCGGCCGAGATACCGGCCGGCCAGCGCGCGGAAGCGCGGCTCCGGGCTCGCCGCCAGCTCGCGCAGCCAGTCGCGCGCCCCCGGGATGTCCTCGAGCACGTCGATCGTGTACTCGGCGGCGCCCGAGCACGGGAACACGCGGCGCAGCCAGGGGAGCGCCTCGGCGCCGCACGCGCGCCCGAACGCGCGGAGCAGCGGATACCAGCCGACGTGCGTCTCGGCGGCCATCTCCAGCACGAACGTCGGCAGCGCCTCGGCGCGGCCGAGCTGGCCGAGCGCCTCGATCGCGCGCTCACGCCAGCGCGCGTCGTCACGGCTGCGATCTCGATCGCGGCGCAGGCGGGCGACCAGGACGGGCAGCACATCGGCCCACGCGCTGCGCGCGTACGCGAGCAGCTCGATCGCCGCACGCCGCCGCTCGTCGTCGCCGACGTCGGCGCGCACGATCTCGACCATGGCGTCGACCAGCGCCGGATCCGAGGCCGCCGGCTCCAGCGCGCGCGCGGCATCGCGCCACCAGTCCTCGCGCGGCGCCGGCTCCGCCCACAGCGCGATCATCGCGTCGCGCAGCGGCGTGCGATCGGCGATCTTCTCCAGCGCGTTGCTGATCGTCGCGCGAACGTCGTAGCACTCCGGGAGCTCGCGGAACACCGCCAGCCCCGCCAGCGCGACCTGCTCCGGATCCTGCACGTCGAGCGAGCGCCGCTCCGTCCACGCGTCGGCGTGACCGACGAGCTTGCGGATGCGATCCGCCAGCACGGGATCGACGTCGACCGCCGGCGGCGGCGCGGGCGCGGGCGCGGGCGCGGATGAGGGCACGACTCCCGCGTTGATCGCGTACCGCCCGATCGGGTCCCACCCGATCAGCTTGCGATCGTCCTCGACGATGCACGTCGCGTCCGCGATCACGCCGCGCAGCGCGGTCAGGGCGTCGAGCACGCGCGCGACGTCGGCGTGCACGAAGTCGAGCGGCACGGTCGTCATGCCGCGCGCGAGCACGGGGCCATCGCCTCCGAGCTCGAGGCCGTAGCGCGCCGCGACCCAGCCCTCGGCGTGGCTCGCGACGTGGGCCTCGAGCGCGGCGCGCTCGTCGGTGCCGAGCGTCGCGTCGCGTTCGATTCGATAGGTGATCTTCCAGCTCATGTCGTGCTCCCGTCAGGTGAGAAAGAACAGCACGCCGTTCCCGCGCTGCGCCGCGTCCTGGTAGAACGCGCGCACCTCACGGAAGACGGCGAGCAACCAGTCCAGGTTCTGCTCGCGCTCGTCTTCGCGGTCCCAGATGTCCGGGTACCGCCCGTCGGCGGTCATGCCGGCCGGGTCGTAGGCCTCGCGCAGCGCGTCCTCGCCGAGCTCGCTCAGCTCGCGCGCGCACTGCCGCACTTCCTCGGGCGTGAGGAGCTGCGGCGGGCCGTACCCCGTATCGACGCCGTGCACCGCCACACCTTCGAGCGGTCCGTTCGTGCACTGGAGCTCCAGGAGGGCCGTCAGCCCATCCCACGCCTTGTCCACCGACATCCCCGCGGAATCCATGACCGCTTCCAGCGCCGTCTTGCGCGCCGCCGGGTCGTGCAACGCGGGGATCAACGTCGCCGGCACTTGCCTCAGCTCTCCGATCATCGACATGGGTGCGCTCCTGGGTGCCGCGTCGACCCGCGGCGTGGGTGTGGTTCGTTCATGGTCCACCTTGTCGAAGGCGCCCGGCCGCGGTTGCCGAGAAAAAGGCGGCATTCGCGGGCACGTGAGGTCGCCGTGAACATGCGTGCTCGCGGCCCGACGCACGCGCTATCGTGGGAGCGATGCGCGCCGAGCTGTCGCCACGAGCCTGCCGCTCGGAGCGCGCGTGGGCGGCGATCGACTGGTCACCGCCCCTGCCCTGGGCCGAGCTGATCGACGCCGAGCACTACGCCGTCGACGGCCTCGCCGCGCTCGCGCCGGCGCAACGGATCCGGTTCAGCCAGCTCGCGACCTGTCATACCTGCGAGCTGTTCATCCACTTCGAGCGCTACCTCATCGAGTACGTCGAGCGCCACGCCGCCGCGCTGCCGGGCGCCCCCGGGCGCTGGCGCCGCTTCGTCGCGGAGGAGCGACGCCACGTCGATGCGTTCGTCCGGCTCTTGACCGCGATCCGCCCCGACCTCTACCCGCGCGGCGCGCAGCGGTTCATGGCGTGGGGCCTCGCCGACGAGGTGCTGGTGCGGACCGTGCGACCGGTGCCGTTCTTCCTGCTCGCGGCGATGTTCGAGGAGATCACGCTGTGGGTGCCGCAGCTGCTCGCCGAGGCGCCCGTGCGCTACCCGCCGCTCTTCGACGTGATGGCCCTGCACGCCGACGAGGAGCGCCGGCACATCGCGCTCGACACGTACGTGCTGCGCCACGCGATCGAGCGCGAGCCGCGCTGGCGCCTGCGCGCCGACGTGTGGTCGGTGCTGCCGCTGCTCGTCCACTGCGATCGCCGGGCACGCGCCGGCTGGCGCCGGATGACCGCGCAGCTCGCAGGCGAGACCGCGCTCGATCGCGCGACCCGGCGCGGGCTCGACGTGCGCGGCGC
>JAIOII010001137.1 GCA_019912685.1 Kofleriaceae bacterium | reverse complement strand
CCCCGCCCCATCGCCGCGCGCCTCCGCGGCGATGGGGCGGGGCGGGCCGAGGATCAGACACGTCGTGAGATCGTCGTGAGGTTCCTCGGCGAGCGCGGGTCCGGCGGGAGCGAGGACGGCGACGGCGAGCAGGAGCGGTCGGAGCGATGGCACGACCTCCGCCGAAGCAAGCCGCGCTCCGCACGCCGCGCCCGCTGATCCTGCCGGCTTGCGCCGCGCGCGCTGTCAGAGGTTCGACACCCGTGCGCCGAAAACCCCGGCGCTACCCGAGGCATTCCCGATGCCGCTGGCGCGGCGACTATGATCGAGGGATGGGGAAGGTATTGCGTGCGTACGATCGGGGGATCGTCGTCGCGTCGGTGTACGCGACCGCGATGTTGCTGGTGCTGGTCCTCGTCATGCCGGCCTCGGTGAAACGTGAGCTCGCCGTCGAGTTGACCGTGGTCGCGGTGTTCGGCCTGGTCGCCGGCGCCATCGGCGGCTTCAGCAACACGATCGCCGGTGAAGACGGCCGCCGCGATCTGAAACGCAACATCTCCGATGGCGGGATGATCGTCCTGTGGAGCGCCAACGCGCTACTGGCGGCGAACCTCATCGTGCGCGTCGCCGCCGCGCCGGCGATGTTGCGCTGGCTCGCGGCGCTCGCGGGCGGGGTCGCCGTCGGCGCACTCGTCGGAGAACCGCTCCTCGGCCGGTTGGTGCGCGTGCGCGTGCGAGGGCGGCAGCCGCTGCTGTGGGTCAACGAGATCACGGCACGCATCGCTCATCCCGACGTGCGCTTCGTCGTTCGCGTCGCGGTCCAGACCATCGTCGTCGGAGCGCTCCTGGCGCTGGCGTTCGTCGCCGCCATCATCGTGCTCGTGCTGGTGGCGCTGGCGGTGATCGGGCTCGTGATCGCGATGCTGACGGGCGAGGGCGGCGGTGGCCGGATGTCCCCGGCGCGCCATCGCGATTACGACGAGCAGGATCCCGCGCTGCTCCAGCTGCCGCCCGGATCGCGCATCCTCCCCGACGGGCGCATCGTCAAGGAAGGGCTCATCTTCGACGACCCCACGGGCCTGCGCATCAACGAACACGGTCAGGTGGTCGAGGAGGGGCTCCTCTTCGACAAGGCGACCGGCGTGAAGATCGACGGTGACGGGCGGATCGTCCAGGAAGGGATGATCTTCGACAAGGCGACCGGCGCGCGTATCGTCGATGGCGAGCTAGTCGAGGAGGGGCTCCTCTTCGACCAGCGCACGGGCCTCGGCTTCGACGGCGATGGACGCGTGGTCGAGAGAGGGATCGTGTTCGACGAGGCCGCCGGGGTCACCATCACGGCCGGCGGCAAGGTCCGTCGCAACGACGGCGATCCGGAGAGCTGACGTGGAGCTGCGTCACCCGATCATCCTCGCCGTTGCCGTCGTCGGCGCCGGCGTGCTCACCTGGCTCAACCTGCGGTACGTGAAGGAGGAGGTTGGCCCGCCGGCCGGCGTCGCTGCCGTCGCGGCCAACCCGGTGCCGCCGCTGCCCGCGCGTACCGTCGAGAGCGAGAGGAACGACGGCGCCGACCGGGGCCCGGATCTCGGACCCCCCCAGGCCGGAGCCGCCCGGGCGCCCGACGACGCGCCCGACGACGCGCCCACCGACGTGATCGATCCGTGCGCGAGCGAGGCGATTCGATGCGCCGACCGCGCGGTGCCGAAGAAGTCGGCGCGCTCGTTTCGGCGCGCGGCACGCAAGGCGCGTGAGCAAGGCGACCCGTACGGCTCGATCTGTGTCGCCCGGGATCACGTCGAGTCGGACGATCCCACCGTGGCCGGCGGCGCCTGGCTGGAGATCGCGCGCTCCTGGAACGCCGGCGGATGCCGCGACGAGAGCCTCGCAGCGCTCCGATCCGGGCTCGAGATCCTGCCGGCCGGCGCGGATCGCGACAGCGCGTGCGCGCTGTGCGCCGAGCTCGCGGACGAGGTGTGTGCGCCGTGCGTCGCACCACCCGAGGCCGACGCCGGCATCGACGAGGGCGCGGTCGAGGAAGCCGTGCACGAGGAGGCGCAGGGGCCGACCGACACGCCCGCGACGGAGCCTGCCGAACCCATCGTGGTCGACGCCGCCGCGCCGGTGACATCACCGGCCCCGACGACGCCGGTGTCCTTCTCGACGCGGTGTCGGGGGGCGGCGGTGAAGCCGCTCGACGACGGCGTCCGGATCGAGGGTGGATGGTGCTTCTACATCGCCCTGCCGAACCCGCCGAAGACCGACCATGTCATCGAGCTCGAGGTACGCCTGCACTCGGGGCGCGGTTATGGCGTCTGGTTCGCAGGTGCGTGGAGCGGAGACTCCGTGACCGCGCCAGCCGCGCAATACGACGCCGGCGCCGGAGGCATCAAGTTCGTCGCCTATCCCGACACCGAGACCAGCGTCGCGCCGATGCGGCGTGCGAAGATCGACGGCGGCTGGCATCGCTGGCGGATCGAGCGCGCCGGGAGCCGTGTGACGCTCTCGCTCGACGGCGACGTCATCCTCGAGCGCGACGTGACCGGGCGCAATCAGTTCGGACTGCGGACCTGGAACGCGGCGATCGACGTCCGGAACGCGACGGTCACGCGCTGACGGCGACGCGCGTGCTCGCGACGCCTACCGGGCGGCGCCTCGCCGCGATCGCTTCGGTGGTGAAGGCGGCGGCGCGGCGGGTGGCTCGCTGCTCGGGCGCGCGCCGAGATCGATCGCCAGCGCGATCGCGGTGAGCAGCGGCACGACGTGGCGGGCGGGGACGGTGTAGTGGCGATCGCGCTGGACGACGATGCCGAGCGCGAGCAGATCGCGGAGGTGGTGATAGAGCGGCCCCGGGGACGCCGAGCCGATCACCTGCTGCAGCTCGGCCGCGGAGCGCGGCGCCTCGACGAGCGCGACCAGCAGGCGCCAGCGATGCGGGTGCGCGAGCGCGGCGAGGACGTGCGCGTAGCCATCGGGATCGAGCGCGAGCAGCCCGGGCACGGGGCGCTCGATCTGCCACAGGTACTCGCGGCCATCGAGCTCGAGGCCGCCGCCGTACGCGACGGCGCCGCGCTGGTGTGCGGCGG
>JAIOII010001136.1 GCA_019912685.1 Kofleriaceae bacterium | reverse complement strand
TTCGTGTTCCTCATCCGCGACCGGCCGACCGGCGCCACCCTCTTCCTCGGCCGCGTCGTCGATCCACGCTGACGGGCACGCGCATCGAAAGGTGAACGCCATGCGAACCATCCCCCTCGCTTCCCTCCTGGCTCCCGCGCTCTTCGCCGGCGCGTGCACCAGCACGCCGTCGGATCCCTACCTCGTCGCGTCCGACCTGCCGCGCGACACGAGCCCGGCGGTGCCGGCCGCCGACCTCGAGGCGCTCGTCGCCGGCAACACCGCGTTCGCGGTCGACCTCTATCACGAGGTGCGCGGCGAGCCGGGTAACCTCTTCATGTCGCCGCACTCGATCTCGACCGCGCTCGCGATGACGTACGCGGGCGCGGCCGGGTCGACCGCCGACGAGATGGCGGCGACGCTCCACTTCACGCTCCCCGAGGAGCGGCTGCACGCGGCGTTCAACGCGCTCGACCTCGCGCTCGCGTCGCGCGCCGAGGCCGCGAGCGGCGACACGATCCCGTTCCGCCTGCGCACCGCCAACTCGATCTGGGGGCGCGAGGGCGCGACCTTCCTCGACCCGTTCCTCGACACCCTCGCCGTCAACTACGGCGCCGGCCTGCGCGTGCTCGACTTCGCCGCCGACCCCGACGCCGCGCGCGGCATCATCAACGGCTGGGTCGAGGACCAGACCAACGACAAGATCCGGGACCTCCTCCCCGCGGGCTCGATCCGCGCCGAGACCCGGCTCGTCCTGACCAACGCGATCTACTTCTCCGCGGCGTGGGCCACGCCCTTCGAGTCAAGCGACACCCGCGACGCGACGTTCCACACCGCCGGCGGCGCGATCCAGACGCCGACCTTGCACGGCTCTCCCGACGCCGGCTACGCCGAGGGCGACGGCTGGCGCGCGGTCGAGCTGCCGTACGACGGCGGCCAGCTCGGGATGACGATCATCGTCCCCGACGACCTCGCCGCCTTCGAGGCGAGCCTCGACGCCGCCGCGCTCGCCGCCATCACGTCGGCGCTCACGCCGCACGTGGTCACGCTCGCCTTGCCGAAGTTCGAGTTCGACGCGCCGCTCTCGCTCGGTGAGGCGCTCCAGACGCTCGGGATGCCGACCGCGTTCACCGCCGACGCCGACTTCTCGCGCATCGACGGCACGCGCTCGCTCGCGATCAGCGACGTGCTCCACAAGGGCTTCGTCTCGATCGACGAGGAGGGCACCGAGGCCGCCGCCGCCACCGCCGTCATCCTCGAGGACACGTCGCTGCCGGACCAGGCCGCGCTCGCCGTCGACCGCCCGTTCCTCTTCCTCATCCGCGACCTGCCGACCGGCGCCACGCTGTTCGTCGGCCGCGTCGTCGATCCGCGCTGACCGCTCAGCGCGAGCATCACTCCGAGGAGACGGCGACCGTGCCGAGCTCGGGGCCGCCGTCGATCCGGAAGCTGAGCTTCTCGACGACGCCGAGGCGGACGACGGCGAGGGCGACGGGCGTGCGATCGGCGTAGAAGGGTTCGATGCCGTCGACCGTGACGGTGAGGGTGGCGCGATCACCGCTGGTGGTGAGGCGCGGCGCCTCGAGCGCGTTGGTCTGTGCGTCGAGCACGACGTAGGCGACGACCTCGCGGATCCAGTCGACCTCGGGCAGCGCCGCGACGTCGGCCACCCTCACGAAGGCGGCCAGCTCGTCGGGGTTGCGGAAGACGCCGTAGTGGTACCCCTTGCCCGGGTAGCCGGCGTGGGCCTGGACGCCATGGCCCGCGGGCAGCGCGGCCAGCCCGTCGAGCTTCATCAGGCCGGCCTGCGCGTGGGTCAACGAGGCGGCGCCGGGGGCGCCCGGGTTGCCGCTCGGCTCGGCGGTCGCGCCGGCGGTCGG
>JAIOII010001135.1 GCA_019912685.1 Kofleriaceae bacterium | reverse complement strand
CGAGATGCCACAGCCGTCCACCGCCACGCCCGCCGCCTCCGACGCCGGCGTCGCCGAGCCCGACGCCGCCCGCTCCACGCTGCCCTCCGGCGGCGTCCTCATGTGATTCTCACAGGTCCTCAGCCGAGCGGCCCTTCGAGTCGAGCTCACCGTAGAAGCGCGCGAGAGAGTACGGGGCCGTGCGCGACGAGCAGCGCACCGTCGGCGCCGCCCTTCCCGCCGTGCACCTGCGGCCCCGTCGAGACCACGTCGGTCACCTCCCGTGCCGCGGGGTCGAACGTCGCGACGGTCTTTCGCTGCCCGCCGTCTGCATGGACATGGGTGAAGCAGGTGATCAAGCGGTCACCGGAGAAGCGCACCCGCGCGTGCGTGATCTGTACGCCGGTCGGCGTGATGCGCGCGAGCAGCTCGCATCCGGGCATTCGCCACAGCAACATCTCGTCGAGGAAGCCGAGCGCCAGGAGCAGGCCGTCGTCGCTCAGGGCGAGATCGGGGAACGCCCACGCGGCATGGCCCGCGGGCCGCTCGAACGGCGTGAGATCCGGCGCGGGTAGCTCGTTCCGATCGGCGAACGCAAAGCCCGCGAGCCGATGGTGGCTCATGGCGTACGCGCGCGTGCCGTCACGGGTGACGGCGGAGGCCATCCAGGCCGAGCCCGGCTGCGGCTGGTGGTGACCGTCGAGGCGCAAGCTCCCCGCAGGATCGTAGACACGGTAGCCGAGCGGCCCCATCGCGAAGAGCCCGGCCTCGGTCCACGCGAGCCGGCGGAAGTCGCCGCTGCCGAACGGCACGACGACGCCGGTGACGATATCGATGATCGCCGCGTGCCACCGGAAGTCGATGCCCGCGGACCCGGTGAGCACGGCGATCCGAGCACCGTCGGGCGCGAGCGCGACGCGCCGTCCGACGCGCCCGGCGAGCGCTCCGCCGGCGACCTGCTGCAGGTCCGCGCAGCGCCACACCGCCCAGTTGCCGGCGAAGTCGATCGTCGCGACGGCATCACCGGCGACGCACAGGTCCATGACCGTGTCGACGTGATGGACCTCGACCGTCGGCGCGAGCGGCCGCGCCGTGCGCACGTCGATCGTCAACTCGACCGGAGCCGTCGAGGCCATGGACGAGCATGATATTCCCGGACGCGCGTGAAGAACGCGTGATCGACGTGCGGCGAGATCACGCGCGGAGTGGTGATTCGATCGACAGCTGGTGAAGACCCGGCGCACGCGCGTTGACGGTGCCGGCGCAAGCGCGCGAGAGCGCGAGCCCGCGCGGCGCGGTCTGCGGGTTGCACGCGGAGGGCGCGCATGGTGCAACGATCATCCCATCCGGCATCTCATCTGGCACCGGATCCGGCACCGGATCCGGAACCGAGCGCGAGCCTCGAGGAGTGGATCGGCAAGCGATGGAGCACGTGGGCGGGCGCCGTCGCGATGCTGTTCGCCGTCGGCTTCTACCTGCAGCTCGCGTCGGGGCGCGGGTGGATCGGACCGACGGCGAAGATCGCGATCGCGATCGGCGTCGGGCTCGTCGGCATCGTCCTCGGCGACCGATGGCTGCGGCGCGACGCGCGCGTGCTCGGGCAAGGGCTCGCCGGCGCCGGGCTCGGCGCCGTGTTCGGCGCGCTGTACGCCGGGCACGCGCCGTAGAGCCCGTACAGCGCGTGCCCGGCGGCTACCTGACGCCGGTGCTCGCGTCGACGGGCGGCGACCCGGGCGAGAAGCGCGACGCGCTGTTCGCGTACCTCACGGTGCTCGACCTCGGCGTGCTCGGCGTCGCGCTGGCGCGGCGGTGGCGGCCGCTCGAGTGGCTCGCCTTCGCCGGCACGTGGATCCTGTTCGCCGGCTGGTACCACAAGACGGCGGAGCCGGCGCAGGCGACGACGCTCGCGTGGTGCGCCGGGTTCTTCGTCATCTTCGCGGCGGTGCCGCTCGTCTTCCACCTGCGCCGGCACATCGCGCTGTCGCGCGACCGGCTGGCGCTCGTGGTGCTCGACGCCGGCGTCGGGTTCGGCTTCGCGTGCGAGATCCTCGACGGCGACGGGACGCGGCTCGCGTGGGTGGCGCTCGTGCTCGCGGCGGTCCACGTGGCGCTGGCGGCGCTGGTGCGCCGGCGGCTGCGCGG
>JAIOII010001134.1 GCA_019912685.1 Kofleriaceae bacterium | reverse complement strand
GTCCTGCGCCCGCTCGCCGCCGCGATCACGGCGCGCCAGGGCGAGCTGGCGGAGCTGCTCACGCGCGAGATGGGCAAGCCGGTGCGCGACGCGACCGGCGAGATCAAGAGCTGCGCCGACGGCCTCGAGCACGAGCTCGCCGAGATCGAGGCGGCGCTCGCCCCCGAGGTCCTCGACGACGGGCGCACGCGGTCGACGATCTACCGCGACCCGCTCGGCGTGTGCGCCGCGATCACGCCGTGGAACTTCCCGTTCGCGATGCCGCACTGGATGGTGTTCCCGGCGCTCCTGGCCGGCAACACCGTCGTGCTCAAGCCGAGCGAGGAGACGCCGCTCATCGCGCAGGCGTACGCCGAGCTCGTGCGCGCGCTCGTGCCCGACGGCGTCCTCCAGGTCGTCCACGGCGCCGACGATCAGGGCAAGGCGCTCGTCGCCGCCGACGTCGACCTCATCGCGTTCACCGGCTCGCGCGCGGTCGGCAAGCACATCATGGCGGCGGCCGCCGGCGGCCTGAAGCGCATCATCCTCGAGCTCGGCGGCAAGGATCCGCTGCTCGTCCTCGACTCCGCCGACGTCGACAAGGCCGCGGCGTTCGCCGCGCGCAACAGCTTCCGGAACGCCGGCCAGGTGTGCGTCGCGACCGAGCGCATCTACGTCGCGCGCGCGCTCGCCGAGCGCTTCGTCTCGAAGCTCTCGGTCGAGGCCGCGAAGATGACGGTGGGCAACGGCCTCGACGAGGCGAGCAAGGTCGGTCCCATGGTGTCGGCGCGGCAGCGCGACCACGTGCTGCGCCAGGTCGCCGACGCCGTCGCGAAGGGCGCGACCGTCGTGCGCGGCGGCGAGCACGACGGGCTGTTCGTGCAGCCGACCGTGCTCACCGGCGTGACGCCCGAGATGGGCATCGCGCAGGAGGAGACGTTCGGCCCGGTCGCCTGCGTCACCGTGGTCGACAGCGACGAGGAGGCGGTGCGGCTCGCCAACGCGACCCGCTACGGACTCGGCGCCGTGGTGTTCGGCGCCGACGACGCGCACACGGCGGACATCGCCCGCCGGTTGAACGCCGGGATGATCGGCGTCAACCAGGGCGTGTACGGCGCCCGCGGCACGCCGTGGGTCGGCGCGCGCGAGAGCGGCTTCGCGTTCCACAGCTCGCGCGACGGACACCGCAACTTCACGCAGACGCGCGTGGTGTCACGCCCGAAGACCTGAGTCAGTCACCCGTCGTCAGCAGTTCGTGCCGACGATGCACTGCTTGGCGGCCGGCGTATTGGCGACGCGCTCCGAGCTGAAGCGCACGGCGCCCAGCGCGAAGAGCAGCACGACCGCGAGGATGACGCCGAAGGCGACGTCGCGCTTGTGGGCGGCACGGCTGTGCTCGGCCACGGCCTGGAAGCTGCTGTTGTCCACGGTGTTCATCCTGACTCCCTTCGCCTGAGACCTTCTCGACCGCAGTACCCCAACAATTCCATGGTGGACCTGTTCATCCGGGACAGCAAGAAAAGCCGCGTTCCACCAGCGCACCTACTGTTGTTTGGCAGCGCTGGTGGAACGCGCCGATCAGCACGCCGGCTCGACGTTGCAGGAAGCCGCGCTCTTGGCCGTCTTCGCCGTCGGTGCGTGTGCGACATTGTCGGCCGCTGCGCGCAGCGAGCCGAGCGAGAAGGCGGCCACCGCGGCGATCAGCGCCGCGAAGGCCAGGTCGCGGTAGCGGCGCGAGCGGCTGCGGTTGGCGATCGCTTCGTAACGGTTCTCGATGGTCGACATGATTCGTTGCTCCTTGCCCTACGAGATGCAGGGCGCCAGCTCTCGGCTGACAGCGACCGACTATTTCAAGCAGTGGGCCAGTCGCTCGATCGGAGCTAAGTGCGCATCGCGCGCCGCAAACACCCGCGGCAGCACGCGCTAACGGCACTTCTCGACGGTGTCGCGGGACGCCCCATGCCGTCGCACGGGTGTCGCAGCCGGCAGATCTCTGCCAAGCACGCGCCACGACAACGACATTGTCGTCAGTCGTGGTGACTACTCTGGTCGCGAGCCGCGTTCAGCGCGGGCCGCGTCCGTCAGTCGCGGAGGAGGACGACGGTGACGCCGTCGCCGCCTTCGCTCGCCTCGCCGGGACGGGCGCGACGCGCGGCGGGATGCGCGGAGAGACGCTCGCGGACGGCCGCGCGCAGCGCGCCCGTGCCGTGGCCGTGCACGATGAAGACGGCGTCGTGGCCGAGGAGGAGCTGCTCGTCGAGCCAGCGGTCGACGTTGGCCAGCGCCTCGTCGACGCGCTGCCCGCGCAGATCGAGCGTGGTGCCCGGCGTGCGCGCCGTGGCGCGGCCGTCGGTCGAGCCGTCGACGAGCTGCACGTCGGCGCCCGGCGCGGCGGTCGCGACGTGCGTGTCCCTGGCGGGCTTGTCTCTGGGCTCGTGCTTGCGCTCGGCGGCCTTGCTCGCCTGGCGG
>JAIOII010001133.1 GCA_019912685.1 Kofleriaceae bacterium | reverse complement strand
GCCGCGAGCTCGCGCACGAGCTGTCGGCGTACGCCGCCGCCGACATCGACCAGACGACGTGCGCCAAGATCGAGGCGCACCTCGCGCACTGCGAGCGCTGCGCCGGCGCGTGCGATTCGCTCCGGCGCTCGGTGTCGCTGTGCCGCAGCATCCCGGGCGACCACGTGCCCGGGCCCGTGCGCGACGCCGTCCGCGCCGCGCTCCTCGACGCCGTGGCCCGCTGAACCCTTTCGGCGGCGCGCGGCTCTCATCCGAGAAGGAGACCTGACATGGCCACGAACATGAAGAAGACGCTGTCGATCGGGTACGACGCCGCGGTCGAGCGTCTGCCCGAGGCGCTCAAGACCGAAGGGTTCGGGGTGCTCACCCAGATCGACGTGCGCGACACGCTCAAGGCGAAGATCGACGTCGACTTCCGCCGCTACAAGATCTTCGGCGCGTGCAACCCGCCGCTCGCGCACCGCGCGCTCTCGGCGGAGCTCGACGTCGGCGTGATGCTGCCGTGCAACGTCGTGATCTACGAGGAGGGCGACCACGCCGTCGTCCTCGCCATCGACCCGATGCAGACCGTCGCCGCCCACTCCGAGGCGCTGCGCCCGATCGCCGAGGAGGTCCAGGCTCGCCTCGGCCGGGTGCTCGAGCGGCTCACCTGAGCCGCGAATCCTTTTCCGGGGCGCTGGCTCTCAGCGGAAAAGGAGATCGACATGACGACGCAGTTGACGCAGGAGACGTTCAGCCAGACGGTCAAGGAGGGCATCGTGCTCGTCGACTGGTGGGCCGCGTGGTGCGGACCCTGCCGCGCGTTCGCGCCCGTGTTCGAGGGTGCGGCGACGAAGCACCCGGACGTGACGTTCGCGAAGATCGACACCGAGGCCGAGCCCGCGCTCGCGTCGGCGTTCCAGATCAGCGCGATCCCGACGCTCATGGCGTTCCGCGACGGCATCCTCGTGTTCGAGCAGGCGGGCGCGCTGCCGCCGGCGGCGCTCGAGAAGCTCATCACGGCCGTGCGCGAGCTCGACATGGACGACGTGCGGCGCCAGCTGGAGGGGTGAGCCGTGTGCGAGCTCCTCGCCATGTCGGCGCGGTTCCCGACGACCCTGCACCGGTCGATGGCGGAGCTCGCGCGTCACGGCGGCGAGACCGGGCCGCACCGCGATGGCTGGGGCGTCGGCTTCTTCCACGAGCGCGACGCGTTCGTCCTGCGCGAGCCGAGCGCGGCGAGCTGGAGCCAGTGGCTCGCGTTCCTCCAGGACCACGATCCGCAGAGCGGCACCGTGATCGCCCACATCCGGCGGGCGACGCAGGGCGCGCTCCTCCTGCGCAACAGCCAGCCGTTCGCGCGCGAGCTCGGCGGGCGCATGCACGTGTTCGCGCACAACGGCATGCTGCCGGCGATCGAGGAGGACGCGCGCTTCGCGACGCGCCGCTTCCGCCGCGTCGGCGACACCGACTCCGAGCAGGCGTTCTGCGCGCTGCTCGAGCGCCTCGCGCCGCTGTGGGAGGCGGACGAGGTCCCGTCGCTCGAGGCGCGGCGCGCGGTGATCGCGCGCGTGGCACGCGACCTGCGCGACCTCGGCCCGGCGAACTTCCTCTACTCCGACGGTGACGCCCTGTTCGCGCACGGGCACCGGCGGCGGAACGACGCCGGCGAGATCGAGCCGCCGGGGCTGCACCTGCTCTGCCGGCACTGCACGGCGACGGCGGACGGCGTCGACGTCGCGCTCGTCGCGAGCGTGCCGCTCAGCGACGAGCCGTGGCGCGCGCTCGGCGAGGGCGAGCTCGTCGTCCTGCGCGAGGGCCGCGTGGTCGCCGCGGCGCGCGTCGAGGCTCAGGCCGACTGAGAGAGCGAGTCCCCGCTGCGGACGGCGACGTCGAGCGTGACGCGCACCTTGAGGACGTTCGAGATGATGCACTTCGACTCGGCGGTCTCGAGCAGCTTGCGCGCGCGCTCCTCGTCCCCGGCGTTGACGTCGAGGTCGACGTGCAGCTCGAGCGAGGTGAACACCGGGATGCCGGGCCCGCGATCGAGCACGGCCGTGCCCTTGCCGGCGAAGCGGTCGACGGGGAGGTTGTCGCGGCGCGCGTAGGCCTCGAACGTGGTCCACAAGCACTCGAGCGCCGACGCGACGAGGAGCTCCTCGGGGCTCCAGTCGGTCTCGACGCCGCCGAATTGCGGCGGCGCCCCGGCGGCGATCGGCGCGCGAGGCGGCGCGAGCAGCTGCTTGTCGGCGAGAGACACCGTGTACGTGTGCGGGAACGGAGCGATCTTGGCGGCCATGCCCGGGACATGAGCAACGCGCGCGCCACGCGACGCGGCGCTCCGGCGGCGAAAAGCGCGCATCGCCTGCGCGGGTCGCGGATCGGCGCGCAGGACGTGCTGCGTCAGGGCGGGCACTCGCCGCCGGCGGACTTCCAGCGGCCCTTCTCGCACGTCATCCGCCAGACGCAGCAGCTCCCGTAGACGCAGGTGCGGCCGCTCGGGCTGCAGGACGCGCCGTCGTTCGGCTGGGTGCCGGGGCAGCCGTCGGGCCGGACGACCGGTGGCTTGACGGTGCACTGCCACGAGGACGGCCAGGCGGCGATCTCGTCGGAGATCGCGGCGCCCGAGCACGGCATGGTCACGCCGCAGTAGCAGGAGCCCTCGGGGTAGGTGCACGTGCCCGGGTGCGTCGCCGGATCGCAGGTGCCGCCCATCTGCGCGAACGAGGGCGGACAGGTGAGCGGGTTCGATGCGGTGAAGGCGACGCTGGCGTCGGGCTGCGGCGCGGTGTCGCCGCCGCCGCCGCCACCGCCGGTGGACGAGTCGTCCGGACCGCGCTCGATGGCCGAGTGGCGCGAGCGCGAGCCGCCGCAGGCGAGGAGCGCCACCGTGATCGCCACGAGCACCGGGGCGCGCATCGAAGGATTCTACGCCGGATCGGGCACGGGCACGGGCACGGGCACGGGCGCGGGGCACGGGTCAGTCGCAGCCGGGGACGGCGTAGCGGGTGGCGATGGGCGCGACCAGGAGCTCGGCGTCGAGCGCGACGTTGTCGGTGCGCATGCCGGCGGGGCCGGCGAGCGCGCGCGCCGCGGCGGGGAGGCGGCCGCGCCAGACGACCTTGTCGTCGATGTGCGCGGTGAGCTCGTCGCCGATGATCTCGGCGGCGAGCGTGTGCGTCGCGCCGGTGCGGAGCGGCGGCGGCGGCTCACTGCGCGCCGCCTTCAGCTTGGTGTAGCCGCCCGCGCCGCAGTCGTCGTGATCGCGATCGCCGGGGTTCACCTTCGTCGAGACCTCGACGAAGGGCTTCGGATCGAGGCGCCACATGACGTAGACGACGTTGCAGCCGTCGGCGGCGCGCAGCTTGACGCCGAGCTGGCGGCGGGCCTGGCCGCTGGCGAGCGCCGCCTTGGTCTCGCTGTCGCCGCGGTACGTGAAGCGCAGCGCCGCCGCGTCGCCGTGCGAGGCGGGCGCGACGACGCGCACGGTCGGCTCGTCGACGTGCAGGCGCGAGCCGTCGAACGCGCGCGCAC
>JAIOII010001132.1 GCA_019912685.1 Kofleriaceae bacterium | reverse complement strand
GTCGCCGCCTCGGCCGCCGCGCCCGCGCCCTGGGCGAGCGCCGCCCTCTGCGCGCTCACCGGCGGCGAGCTCCTCGAGCGCGTCCTCTACTTCGCCGCGGCCTCGGCGCCGCGCATGCCGGGACGCTTCGCGTGAGGCGCCGCCCGATCCGCCAGCGCGTCGGTGACCTCTGGCACGCGCGCGACGGCAAGCTCACCCAGCTCCTCGAGCGCGCCCCCGGCGGCTTCGGCCTCGGTCAGGTCCCGCGCGCGCGCGTCCCCGACAGCACCACCACGCTCGTGTGCGGCTACTGCAGCACCGGCTGCGCGCTGACCGCGCACCTGCGCAGCGGCAGCGCCGTCAACCTCACGCCGACCGTCGACTACACCGTCAACCGCGGCATGGCGTGCCCGAAGGGCTGGGAGGCGCTGACGCCGCTCGGCGCGCCGGATCGCGCGACGATGCCGCTCCTCCGCAACGCGAGCGGCGTCCTCGAGGAGGTGCGCTGGCCGACCGCGCTCGATCGCCTCGTGCGCCGCTTCCGGGCGATCCAGGACGCGCACGGGCCGGCGTCGGTCGCGTTCATCGGCACCGGGCAGCTGCCGATCGAGGAGCTCGCCTTCCTCGGCACGCTCGCCAAGTTCGGCATGGGCATGGTCCACGGCGACGCCAACACGCGCCAGTGCATGGCCACCGCCGTCACCGCCTACAAGGAGACGTTCGGGTTCGATGCGCCGCCCTACACCTACGCGGACCTCGAGGAGTCCGACCTGCTCGTCTTCGTCGGCGCCAACCCCTGCATCGCGCATCCCATCCTGTGGGAGCGCGTGGTCCGCAACCAGCGGCAGCCGGAGATCGTCGTCGTCGATCCGCGCCGCACCGAGACCGCGCAGGCCGCGACCCGGCACGTCGCGATCCGGCCGCAGAGCGACCTGGACTTCTTCTACGCCGTCGCGCACGTCCTCTGCCGCGAGGGATGGATCGATCGCGACTTCATCGCCGCGCACACCACCGGCTACGGCGCGTTCGCCGCGCACGTCGCGGCCTTCACGCCCGCCGCCGTCGCCGATCGCTGCGGCGTGTCCGCCGACGCCATCGAGCAGCTCGCGCACCTCGTCCACACCCGCGAGCGCGTGTCGTTCTGGTGGACGATGGGCGTCAACCAGAGCCACCAGGGCGTGCGCACCGCGCAGGCGTTGATCGCGCTGGCGCTCATGACCGGCAACATCGGCAAGCCCGGCACCGGCGCCAACTCGATCACCGGCCAGTGCAACGCGATGGGCTCGCGCCTCTTCTCCAACACGACCAGCCTGATCGGCGGCCACGCCTGGGACGATCCGGCGGCGCGCGCCAAGGTCGCGCGCGTGCTCGGCGTCGACGACGCGCGCATCCAGGCGAAGCCGGGGCTCGCGTACGATCAGATCTTCGCGGCGATCGCGCGCGGCGACATCCGCGGCCTGTGGATCGTCGGCACCAACCCCGCGCACTCGTGGATCAACCAGCGCGACGCCCGCGAGCTGCTCGCCCGCCTCGACTTCCTCGTGGTGCAGGACATGTACACGTCCACCGACACGGTGAAGCTCGCGCACCTGGTGCTGCCGGCGGCGGGGTGGGGCGAGAAGGACGGCGTCTTCATCAACAGCGAGCGGCGGCTCGGCGTGATCAAGCAGGTGCGGCGGGCGCCGGCGCAGGCGCTCTCCGACTTCCGGATCTTCCAGCTCGTCGCCGATGCGTGGGGCTGCGGCGAGCTCTTCGCGCGCTGGCGCTCGCCCGAGGCGGTGTTCGGGATGCTGAAGGAGCTGACGCGCGGCCAGCCGTGCGACCTCACCGGCGTCGGCGGCTACCAGGACCTCGATGGCGACGGCGGCGTGCAGTGGCCGGTGCCCGCCGGCACGTACGTCGAGCGCGGCGCCGAGCGGCGGCTCTTCGCCGACGGGAGGTTCTTCACGCCCGACGGACGCGCGCGCTTCGTCTTCGAGGCGCCGCGTCCGCCCGCCGAGACCGTGCGCGCGCCGTTTCCGTTCACGCTGCTCACCGGCCGCGGCAGCGCGAGCCAGTGGCACACGGAGACGCGCACCGCGAAGTCGGAGGTGCTGCGCCGCCTGGCGCCCGCGGCGGAGCACGTCGAGCTCAACCCCGACGACGCCGCGCGCCTCGGCATCGGGCCGACCGACTGGGTGCGCGTCTCGTCGCGCCGCGGCTCCGTCGAGCTGCGCGCCTTCCTCACGCGCGCCGTGCCGCGGGGCAGCGTGTTCGCGGCGATGCACACCGTGAAGACCAACGTCTTGACGTTCGCGGCGTTCGACCACTACTCCCGTCAGCCCGCCTACAAACATTGCGCCGTGGCCGTGGAGAAGATCGACCCGCCCGGGTAGCGGCCGGGTAGCTGCTCCCACTTTTCGGTACCTGACCCTGCGAGTTTTCCGGTAGGTTGGTCGAACTGCCATGGCGACCAAGCGCTCTACCAAGTCCACGACTCAGGCGTCCGCGCCGACCCCGAGCCGCCGCGCGGTGATCAAGAAAGGCGTCGCCATCGTAGGCGCCGGCCTGGTCACGACCGTCGCCGCGCGCGAAG
>JAIOII010001131.1 GCA_019912685.1 Kofleriaceae bacterium | reverse complement strand
GATCGCGGCCGTGCCCGTCGACGCGGCGGTGCCCGTCGACGCGGAGGCGGTCGCGACGTCCGCGACGAACAAGAGCGACCGCGGCCGCAAGGGCTCGCGCGGGGGCAAGCGCAGCGGCCGTGACGTGAAGAGCGGCAGCGGCGACACGAAGACCAGCGGAACGACCGGGGGTACGAAGACCGGCGGAGGAACGGATGCATCGCAAGGCTCAGGTTCGGCATCTGGCTCGGGCAAACGCGTCGATCGCGGCGACTGACCGCGCACACACGTCCAGGGGGATCATCGCCACGCTGTGGGCGCTCGCGTTCGCGGCAGCGTCGCTGATCGCGCTCGGCCACGCGTCGGCGCAGAACGCCGACGCCGAGGCGCTGTTCGTCGAGGCCGAGCGCCTCGAGAGCACCGGCAAGATCCCGGAGGCGTGCGACGCGTTCGAGGCCTCGAACCGCATCGAGCCGCGCGCCGGCACGCTCATCCGGCTCGGCCAGTGCCGCGAGGCCCAGAAGCGGCTGGTCTCGGCGTGGTCGGCGTACAAGGACTCGCTCACGCGCGTGAAGGATCCGTCGAAGCGCCAGCTCGCCGAGCAGCGCATCGCCGCGCTCGAGCCGCGCCTCTCGTACCTCACCGTGCTCGTCCCCGACGAGAGCCGCGTCGACGGCCTCGTCATCAAGCGCAACGGCAAGCCGCTGGACGCGGTCCTGTGGAACCGGGCCGCGCCGGTCGACGGCGGCGTCTACACGATCAGCGGCCACGCGCCCGGCCACGAGGAGTGGAGCACCACCGTCGAGGTCGCGGTCGAAGCCGACAAGGCGTCGATCGAGGTGCCGCGCTTCAAGGAGCTGCGCAAGCTCGTCGAGGAGACGCCGGCCGGTCCGGAGACGCAGCCGGAAGCCGTCGACGCCGCGCCCGGCATGTTCACGCCCAGGCGCAAGGCGGCGCTCGGCGTCGGCGGCGTCGGCGTGCTCGCGCTCGCCGGCGGCCTCGTCTTCGGCATGCAGGCGAAGAGCCTCGAGGACGAGGCGTTCATGCTGTGTCCGGATCCCGAGGTCGCCTGCGCCGACGCCGCCCAGGCGCAGGACAAGCTCGACTCGGGGCGCTCGAAGGCGCTGCTCGCCAACGTCGCGTACGGCGTCGGCGGCGCCGCCATCGTCGGCGCCGCCGTCCTCTGGTTCACCGGCGCGCCCAAGGCGACGTCGGAGCGCGTCGGCATCCGCCCGACGCTCGCGCCCGGGTACTCGGGCGTCGACGTCCTCGTCCGCTTCTGATCCGCTCGTCGGATCGTTCGCCTTGCCACAGGAGTGATCGTGAACATCATCGGGGTGTCCGTGCGCCGGCTGGCGATCGCGCTGGCCGTGCTCTCTGCGTGCTCGGTTCCGCCGGTCGACTTCACCAGCTTCGACGACGCGGGTATGCCCGACGCGCCGCCCGACGCGCCGCCGGTGGTCGAGCTCGTGGTCTCGACCACCGCCGTCACCGTCGGCGAGGCCGCGACCGCGACGTTCACGGTCGCGCTCTCGGCGGCGCCGCAGGGCTCGATCCTGGTCAGCGTCGACTCCGCGGACGTCAACCGTGTCGGCGTCGCCCCCACGTCGATCCAGTTCGACGCCACCAACTGGGATCAGGCGCGCACCGTGACGGTGTCGGGCCAGGAGGACGCCGACACCGAGAACGAGGCCGTCGACGTCACGGTGAGCTCGTCGGTCGGCACCGAGGTGATCGACGTGACGGTCACCGACAACGACAGCCTCGGCGTCGTGGTCACGCCGGCCGGTGACCTCGAGGTCAGCGAGGGCGGCAACGCGTCCCTGGCCGTCCGCCTGAGCGCGCAGCCGAGCGGGTCGGTGACGGTGACGGTCGCGTCGTCGGACGCCGGCGCCGCGAGCGTCAGCCCCACGACCCTCGTCTTCGGCACCAGCACGTGGGACGTCGATCAGAACGTCGTCGTGAACGGCGAGCAGGACGCCGACGTCAGCGACGACACCGCGACCTTGACCCTGTCGGCCCCGGGCCTCACGTCGACGATGGTCGACGTGCAGGTGATCGACGACGACGTGCTCGGCATCCAGCCGTCGACGACCAACCTCGGCACGCACGTCGAGGGCGGCACGACCACGTTCACGGTTCGCCTGACGCAGCAGCCGACGAGTGACGTCACGGTCGCGGTCACGAGCTCCGACCCGACGATCCTCACCGTCAGCCCCACGCCGCTCACGTTCACGTCGACGACGTGGAACATGCCGCAGACGGTGACGGTGAACCTGCCGGAGGACGTCGACACCGCCGACGAGACCGCGACGATCGCGCTCGCGGCGACCGGCCTCACCACGCGCACCGTGTCGGCGACGATCGACGACGACGACACGCAGGTCATCGTCGCGGCGCCCGATCCCGTGCCGGTCGACGAGGGCGGCACGCGCGCGCTCAACGTCCGCCTCCAGTACCAGCCGAGCGCCGACATCACGCTCTCGGTCACGAGCCTCAACACCGGCGTCGCGACGGTCTCGACCGGCACGCTCACGTTCACGCCCGCCAACTACGACACCAACCAGATGGTGACGGTGAGCGCCCCCGAGGACGCCGACGCGTCGGCCGGGATGACCGCGATCCGCCTCCAGTCGCTGCCCGACGCGCTCTCGCGCGACGTGTCGGTCGCCGTGACCGACAACGATCAGCTGCTGATCGAGACCAGCACGACGGCCGTGACCGTCGGCGAGGCGGGCACCGCGATGTTCGGCGTGCGCCTGACCGCCATGCCCGGCGCGTCGGTCACCGTCAGCGTCAGCTCCGGCGATCCGACCGTCGCGACGGTGTCGCCGGCGATGCTCACGTTCACGACCGCCAGCTACGGCACCTACCAGATGGTGACGGTGTCCGGCGTCGGCGACGTCGATCTCGCCGACGAGACGCTCACCCTGACGCTCACGGCCGCCGGCCTGCCCGCCAAGACCGTCGACGCCACCGTCACCGACGACGACACGCAGCAGGTCGTGCTGTCCACGGCGACCACCTCGGTCAACGAAGGCGGCACCGGCACGGTCGGCGTCAGCCTCGCGTACATGCCCGCGGCCGACGTCACGGTGACGCTCGCCTCGGCGGACACGTCGGCGGCGACCGTCTCGCCGGCGACCCGGACCTTCACGCCGGCGAACTACGCGACGCCGCAGACCATCACCATCACCGGCGTCAGCGACGCCGACGCCGTCGACGACACCACGACGATCAACGCGACGGCGCCGGGGGCCACGGCGGCCTCGCTCGCCGTCACCGTCCAGGACGACGACGCGCTCGGCATCGAGACCTCGGTGACGACCATCAACGTGAACGAGGGCGGCACCGCCAGCTTCAACGTCCGCCTCACGGCGCAGCCCACGGCGAACACGACGGTCACGGTCATGTCGAGCGACATCACCGCCGCCACGGCGACGCCGATGACGCTCACGTTCACGACGGCGAACTACGCCACGTTCCAGCCGGTCGACCTGGCCGGTGTCAGCGACGTCGACTCGACCAACGACAGCGTCACCGTCAGCCTGACCGCCACCGGGCTCTCGGCGCGCACCGTCGGCGTCACCGTCCTCGACGACGACACGCAGGACATCCTGCTCACGACGACCACGGTGACCGTCGGCGAGGCCGGCACGGGCACGTTCGGCGTCCGCCTGGCGGCGATGCCCGCGAGCAACGTCGTCGTCACCGTCGCCTCGGCCAACACCAACAAGGCCACGGCGTCGCCGTCGAGCCTCACCTTCACGTCCGCGAACTACGCCACCAACCAGACCGTCACGGTGAGCGGCGTCGCCGACCTCGACCTCGTCAACGAGTCGGTGACGATCAACCTCTCGTCGCCCGGCGTGCCCACGCGCACCGTGACCGCGACCGTCACCGACGACGACATGCAGGTGGTCGAGACCACCGCGACCGGCACGATCAACCTCACCGAGGGCGGCGCGGGCGCGACGGTCGGCTTCCGCCTTCGCTACATCCCGTCGGCCGATACGACGGTGACGCTCAACCTGGGCGCCGGCCTCGGCACGACCACCACGACGATGACGTTCACGCCGGCGAACTACAACACGTACCAGAACCGCACGATCAGCGCGGCCCAGGACCCCGACGCCGCCGACGTCACCACGTCGCTCACCGCGAGCGCGACCGGCGCGACGAGCGCGACGGTCAACTTCTTCATCGACGACGACGACCTGCTCGGCCTCGACGTCGCGCCGCTGTCGCTGTCCGTCACCGAAGGCGCGACGGGCCAGGTCCAGGTGCGCCTCACCGCGCAGCCCGGCGGCAACACCACGGTCATGGTCGCGAGCAGCGACGCCACCGTCGCCTCGATCACGGCCGGCGCGTCGCTCACGTTCACCACCGCCAACTGGAACGTCTACCAGAACGTCACGGTGGCGGGCGCGCAGGACCCCGACGTGCAGACCGAGGGCGCCAACCTCACCGTCTCGAGCGCGGGCCTCGCCTCGCGCAACGTCGGCGTCACCGTCACCGACGACGACGTCATCACCATCGAGGCGAACGTCGCGTCCCTGACCGTCAACGAGGGGATGACCGCCTCCTTCGGCGTGCGCCTGAGCCATCAGCCCGCGTCGCCGATCACGGTGACGGTGACGTCGAGCGCGACGACGGTGGTGTCGATCACCGCGGGATCGGGGACGCTCGTCTTCGACGGCTCGAACTACGCGACCAACCAGACGGTGACGGTCTTCGGTGTCAACGACGCGAACACCACGGACGGCAACGCCAACGTGGTGCTCCAGGCGCCCGGCATCACGACCAAGTCCGTTCCGGCCACGGTGCGCGACGACGACATCGTCCTCCTCGACCTGGCCACGCAGATGGGGCCGGCCACCGGAGGGACTCCGGTCGCCGCGACCGGCGGGGGCTTCACGGCGACGACGACCGGCACGATGAACGGGAACCCCGTCACCAACGTGCAGCTCCAGTCGCCCACGCAGCTCGGCTTCCAGACGCCGGCGAGGACGCCGGGCGGCTCGAGCTGGTCGGACGTGCGGCTCGTCAAGGGCGGCAACGCGTCGACGATCCCGCGCGCGTTCTACTACGGCGCATGGACGGACTCGTCGGGCGGCCTCGACGGCGGCACGATCTCCGTGGTCGTGGCGCCGCCGAATTCGGAGCTCGTCTACGTCACGGCCGAGACGTCGTTCTATCGCTCGACGGACCTCGGCTTCACGTACGAGCGCCGGAGCGACGGCTTGCCCGAGAGCGTCATGCGCAGCGTCGTCGTCCACCCCGGCGACCCCAACATCGTCTACGTGTCGACCGGCGTCGGCATCTTCAGGACGGACAGCGCCGGTGACGCCTGGGACCGGATCGGCACGTTCGAGAACGGCGTCAGCTGCCTCGGCATCCACCCGCAGGCCCCGGAGATCCTGTTCGCGTGCGTCGACGGCGCGCTCTGGCGATCGACGAACGAAGGGAGCGACTGGGACGTCGTGCTCGACGGCATCCCGACCTTCGGCAACCGCACCATCTCGTTCACGGCGAGCGGCGACGGCGCGTGGCTCGCGACGCCGACCGCCGTCTACTGGTCGGACAGCGATGGTGAGTCGTGGCAGGACGTCACGAGCAACCTACCGGTCGGCAGCGCCAACATCGAGGCCGTCATCGCGTATCCGCACGACAACCAGATCGCCTGGCTCGGGATGTACAACGGGTTCTTCAGGACCACGGACGGCGGCAGCAGCTGGGAGGCGACCGTGCTCCCGGGACAGCCGTACCCGAACGACTTCGCGATCGATCCCGATCAGCCCGAGAGCATCTACGCCACGACCAACCGGGGCGTCTATTTTTCGAGCGACGCGGGTGACAACTGGACCCAGTGGTCGAACGGGATCCCGTCCCGCGCCTTCATCATGCGCACGATCGCCGTACGCCCCGGCGCGAGCGAGCTCTACGCCGGCAGCCAGGACTGGAGCCTCTACCGCTCCGAAAGCCTCGGCGAGGTCTGGGAGCGGCAGGATCGCGGCATCCAGTCGACGCAGGTCCAGTCGATCGCGCCCCATCCGACCGACGGGAACGTGGTCTTCGCCGCGACCAACGGCGGGCTCTACAAGTCGACCGACGCCGGCTCGACGTGGTCGCTCGCGATGATGGGCCTGCCGGACGCGGCGTACTCGTTCGGCCCGGTCGCGTACAGGCCGGACGACCCGAGCACGATGTACCTCGGCACCCAGAACCACGGCGTGTACATGTCGACCGACGAGGGGCAGTCGTGGTTCGCGACGGATCTCGTCCTCAACGGCAACGTCAACACGCTGGCGGTGGACCCGGCGAACCCCGACTACGTGTACGCGGGCATCGCCAACCAGGGCGTGTTCTTCTCGGACGATGGCGGCCAGAGCTGGTCGAGCATCAACGACGGCCTGCCGACCGACCTCAACGTCAAGGCGCTCACCGTGCACGCCGACCAGCTCTTCGTCATCGAGCAGTTCGGCGGCGTCTTCCGCTACGACGGCCCGACCTGGACGGCCTCGGGATCGGGCCTGCCCCCGGGGTCCGGCGGCACCATCCAGAACCTGTGGTCAAGCCCCGACGGCGCGCTCTACGCCGCGACGTTCAACGACACCTTCCGCAGCGACAACGATGGGCAGGACTGGGGCCTGTTCCAGGATGGCATCCAGTACATCGTGTGGGATCCGGCGCGCACGGAGACCGCGTACCTGTTCCGGCAGTACCAGGGCATGGAGCGGACGCTGAGCGCGTTCGCCACGCTGGTGCCGTTCTCGGCTGGCCTCCCCGACAACAACCCGTTCTTCGGGCGCGTGGCGATCAACGCCGACGGCAACACGCTCTACTACGGCGTCACGTTCCGCGGCATCTACCGCATCACCGACTGATCACTTCGGCGCCGGCGACGCGGGCGGCGGCGCCGGCGCGGCCACGGTGACGTCGCCGAGGTCGACGGTCTGCCCGCTGACCGCGGTGAAGCGCTTGCGCGCCGTCGGGCCGCTCGTGCCGCCGAGCACGAGCAGCTCGTACTCGCCGGCCTCGACCTCGAGCTCGAAGCGGCCGTCGGCGCCGCTCGTCGGCGGCGGGCCCTCGAACGAGAACGACCCGTGCTCGCCTTCCGGGCGCGCCGGCATCGGCAACACCGGCGTGCTCGCGACCGGCTGACCGGCGGCGTCGACGAGCCGCCCGCGCACCTTCGTCGCGCCCGCGAGCGTGATCGCGACCTGCGCGGTCTTGCCGGCCTCCGCCGTCACCTTGGCGTTGCCGAGCCCGGCCGCGCTCCGGATGCGGACGGTGTACGTGCCCGGGTCGATGCGCTCGATCACGAACTTCCCGCCGGCGTCGCGCACCGCCTGCGCGCGGCGCGCGATGCCCTCGATCTCGTACGTGTACTCGGCGACCGGCTTGCCGCCGGCCGTGACCACGCCCTCGATGCGCGCCAGGCCGGCGAGCGAGATGCTGGTCTCGCTGCCGGTGCGCACGTTCTCGACGCGCCCGCGCAGCGCGCCGCGGCACCTACGATCTCGTCGCCGAGGCCGAGCGCGGCGCGCTGCGCGCAGGCGGTGCGCGACGCCGGCGGGAAGTTCGTGATCGAGCGCATCGACCCGGGCACGTACACCGTCCGCATCCGGAGCGCGGCCGGGCT
>JAIOII010001130.1 GCA_019912685.1 Kofleriaceae bacterium | reverse complement strand
CGCGAGAGCCCGCGGGCCGCGCCCTCGGCCTCGGCGTGCGCCTCGGCGAGCCATCCGAGCGCACGATCCTGCGCGACGAGGTGGCGCGGCGGCGCCTCGACGAACCCGGTCAACCAGCACGACGACATCACGACCGAGGCTGCACGAAGCGGACCGCCGGACGCGCACGCGCGCCGTCACCTGGACGTCACGTCACGTGCTCGCCGCCGGGTCGCAGTACCGTCGCACCACCTCGAGCAAGCGGGCGAGGCGGACCGGCTTGGCGAGGAAGTCCACCGCGCCGAGCGCGTCGACCTGGTCGCGGATCCGGAGATCGGCGGTCAGGAGGACGACGGGGATGTTCGCGAGCTGCGGGCTCGCGCGCTGCCGCGCGCGGAACTCCGCGCCGTCACAGCGCGGCATCATCCAGTCGAGCAGGATGAGCGCGGGCGGCGGGTTCGACTGCAGCCAGGCCAGCGCCTCGAGGCCGTCGGCAGCGACGCCGACGCCCAGGCCCTCGTCCTCGAGGATGTCGCGCAGGGTGTCGCGCATGTCGAAGTCGTCGTCGACGATGAGCACGCGGGCCACGGCTCAGGCGTCTCCGTCGCCCTGGAGCGGCAGCTCGACGGTGAACGTGCTCCCCGCGCCGAGCTCGCTGGTGATGTGGATCGTGCCGCCGAAGGCATGGACGATCTCCCGGCTGATCCACAGGCCGAGGCCGAGCCCGCCGTAGTTGCGATCGGACACCGCGCGCTCGAAGCGGCCGAAGATGCGCGAGGCGTCCTCGGGCGGCACGCCGATGCCCTGGTCGCGCACGGCGACGCGCGCGGTTCCGTCGTCGCAACCGATCGAGATGTCGATCGGCTTGCCGGCGCCGTACTTGATCGCGTTGCCGAGGAGGTTGCTGAACACCTGATCGAGGCGCAGGCGATCCCATTCGCCCACGACCGGCGCGGGCGCGTGCATCGCGACGACGCAGCCGGCGCGCCCCAGCGGCTCGGTGAAGCGGTCGATCACGTCGCTGATGAGGGCGGCGAGCTCGACCTCCTCGCGATGCACCGCGAGCTTGCCGGCCGCGATGCGCGACACGTCGAGCAACCCGGCGATCAGCACCTCGAGCCGCTCGACGTGCCCTTGCGCCTTGCGCAGCCGCTCGACGACGCGCGGCGGCAGCGATCCGAGCGCGCCCTTCTCCGCCTGCCGCACGATGCCGTCGATCTGGAGCTGCAGCGCGGTGATCGGCGTGCGGAGCTCGTGCCCGGCGATGGCCAGGAACTCGTCGCGGATGCGCACGGCCTGCTGCGCGTCGCGCATCGCGTCGCGCAGCCGATCGGCGAGCCGCGCGTTCTCGATCGCGAAGGCCGCGCGGTCGGAGATGTCCGCGAGGAGCTGCTGATCGTCGACCGTGAACGCGCGGTCGCCGGGGCGACGCGACGCGGTCAGCGTGCCGATCACGCGCTCGGGTGAGCGGAGCGGGACGGTCACGAGGCTGCCGACCGGGAAGCGGCGGAGGTGGTCGCGGTACTCGGGGCGCGTGCTCGCCAGCATCGCCTCCATCGAGACGACCGGGACGAGCAGCGGCGTCCCCGTCGCCGCGACCTTGCCCACCGAGGTCTCCCCGACCGGGATGCGCTCGCGCGCCAGGAGCTCGCGCAGGCTCGTCTCCGCCGCCGGATCGACGTGGCATGTCTCGGCGAGCTCGAGGAACGCGCCGGTCTCGTCGACGAGGTTGATGGTGCACGAGTCGCCGAGCCGGTGCGCGAGCTCGCGCGTGATCGTGCGCAGGACCAGCGGCAGATCGAGCTGCGCCTCCGAGAAGCGCTGGGACGAATCCGCGAGGACGGCGAGGCGCTGTCGCGCCGCGTCCTCGCGACGTCGCGCCCGGACCTGGGCGTACATGGCGACGCAGAACGCGACGTTCAGCAGGACCGCCAGCCCGACGAGCCAGGGGAAGACCGGGATCGTCGACGAGGCCGCGAACGCCGCCGTGCTCCTCATGTCGATCGACCACGGGCGCCCGGCGATGTCCATCTGCACCACGGACCGCGCGCGGGGCGCGTCGGGCGCGCGCACCACGCCGCGGTGCATGAGCGCCTCCGGTTGCACCTGCGGCCCGTCGTAGATGTCGAACGCGATGCGCGGATACGCCTGGGTCCCGAACACGCCGCGCAGCAGGTCTTCCATGCGGAACGGGCTGTAGACGAACCCGACGAGCTTCTCCCGGCGTTCGTCGAGCGTCGACGGCCGGGCGCCGCCTTCGTAGACCGGGACGTAGATGAGGAAGCCGGCCTGCTTCTGGTCGTCGATCTCCTGGACCAGGGTCACCTTCCCCGACGCCGCCGGCTCGCCCGTGTCCCGCGCCCGCGCCATCGCCTCGCGCCGCACCGGGTCGGTGAACATGTCGTAACCGAGCGCCGCCTGGTTCCGGCGATCGAGGGGCTCGAGGAACAGGATCGCGTGGACCTCGTCGCGTGGCTCGGCGGGCCAGACCCGGAACGGCACCTGGCCGTGCGCGATGGTCTCGGCGACGGCCGCCTCCACCTCGTGGGGCCGCAAGCGCCGCGTGAAGCCCACGCCGAGGATGCCGGGATACCGGGCGGGGAGATCGAGGTAGCCCACGAAGGTCCGGAAGGAGTGGACGTCGATGCCGTCCGGGTCGCTCGCGACCTGTCCGCGCGTCGCGAGGAGGATCGCGACGTGGGCGTCGAGCCGCGCCCGGATGCTGTCCTGGACCGCCTCCGTCGCGTTGCGGAACCGCATCGCGTCGCGCTCGCGCGCGAGCTGGTGGAAGCCGAGCAGCACGACGACCGTCGTCGCGGCGACGATGCCGACGAGCCAGTACGCGTGGGTTGTTCCCGGCGACCGCCGCATCGAGGAACCCTGATACATCCCGCGCGCGGCGCCACGCAACCCGTGCTGCGAGCGAGCGAGCCCGACGACCGAGCGCGGGTGCTCGGGTGAGCGCGAGCGCTCGGTGCCGCTCACGCGGAGGCCGGCCTCATGATCGCGAGCTCCGCGCCCTGCGGATCGGCGAACGTGGCGTGACGTCCGATCTGCGGGATGTCGGTCGCGGGCGCGAGCTCCTTCGCGCCCGCGGCGACCGCACGCGCGAGCGTCTGGTCGCAGTCGTTCACGTGCACGTACGGCAGCCAGCGTGGGCTGCTGTCTCCGTACAGCACGCCGGCCTTGCCGACCGCGCCGACCTGCAGCACGTGATACGTGCCGCCGGTCTCCATCTCGACGGGCTTGTCGGCGTAGCCGAACGCCGTCCGGTAGAACTCGACGGCGCGATCGGGCAGCCGCGTCACGAGCTCGTTCCACAGGAAGCCGCCGGGCGGCGGCGTGCGCAGCGGATCGTCGCCACCCCGCCGGGTGACGAGGTGCACGGTGGCGCCGACGGTGTCCACGACCTCGACCGACTTGCCGAGCCCCGGCGTCTCGATGACGTCGTCGATGTGGCGGCCGCCCGCGCCCTTGACGCTCGCGATCGCGTCGACGAGATCGGGCACCGAGAGGAACGACGCCCAGTACGGCTCGCCCCGCGCGCGGAGCCGGCGGTAGCCGCCGATCGCCTGGCCCGCCACCTCGATCATCTCGTAAGCGGTCTCGCCGGCCGGCACGACCCTGATCGTCCAGCCGAACACGTCGCCATAGAAGCGCTGCGCGCTGTCGAGATCGCGGGTCTCGAGCTCGAACCACACGAACGTTCCCGGGTAGTAGGTCATCGGTTTCTCCTTCGCTGCTTGCAAGACCTGGGCGCGTGCGCGAGCAAAGACCAGCGCTTAGGAGGATGTGGCGTTCGCGCTCACTGTGCTCCAGCGCCCGTCGAGCGAGCGCATGCGCGCGGCGCTTGTCGCCACATCACCGGCAGAGTACCAAGGTCGTTGCGCTGTAATCAGTGGGGGATGCGGACATGACCGACATCGATAGTGGCAGCACGCCGTCACGGAACGTTCGCGACCCGAGCACGCTCGTGTACGGCGACTCCGGAGCCTCACCCGCCTTCTGCAAGCACCTGCTCGCGTCGCTCATGCGCTACAAGGAGGGCGACTTCAGCGCGGCGATGCCCTTCGACTTCGTCGGCATCGAGGGCAAGATCGCCGACGTCTTCAACGAGATCCTCGCGGTCAGCGCGCGCCGCGGCGAGGAGACCGCGCGCGTGTGCCGCGTCGTCGGCAAGGAAGGCAAGCTCAAGGAGCGCATGCGCGTTCCCGGCGCCGTCGGCGGCTGGGCCGACGAGATCAGCTCGCTCAACACGCTCATCGACGACCTCGTGTGGCCGACCACGGAGGTGACCCGCGCGGTCGGCGCGGTCGCCAAGGGCGACCTCGGCCAGGCGATGGCGCTCGACGTCGACGGCCGGCCGCTCGAGGGCGAGTTCCTCCGCTCGGCCCAGCTCGTCAACAAGATGATCGAGCAGCTCTCGGTGTTCGCGTCGGAGGTGACGCGCGTCGCCCGCGAGGTCGGCACCGAGGGCAAGCTCGGCGGCCAGGCCCAGGTGAAGGGCGTGTCCGGCGTGTGGAAGGACCTGACCGAGTCGGTCAACCAGATGGCCGGCAACCTCACCGACCAGGTCCGCAACATCGCCAACGTGACGATCGCCGTCGCCAGCGGCGACCTGTCGAAGAAGATCACCGTCGACGTCCGCGGCGAGATCCTCCAGCTCAAGGAGGCGATCAACACGATGGTCGAGCAGCTGCGCTCGTTCGCCTCCGAGGTGACGCGCGTCGCCCGCGAGGTCGGCACCGAGGGCCGCCTCGGCGTGCAGGCGGTCGTGCCCGGCGTCGCCGGCACGTGGAAGGACCTCACCGACTCGGTGAACGCGATGGGCACCAACCTCACCGCGCAGGTCCGCAACATCGCCGAGGTGACGACCGCCGTCGCCCGCGGCGACCTCTCGCGCAAGATCACCGTCGACGTCAAGGGCGAGATCCTCGAGCTCAAGAACACGATCAACACGATGGTCGACCAGCTCCGCTCGTTCGCGTCGGAGGTGACGCGCGTCGCCCGCGAGGTCGGCACCGAGGGCAAGCTCGGCGGCCAGGCCGACGTGCAGGGCGTCGCCGGCACGTGGAAGGACCTCACCGACTCGGTGAACGTCATGGCCGCCAACCTCACCGATCAGGTGCGCGGCATCGTCAAGGTCGTGACCGCGGTCGCCAACGGCAACCTGCGCCAGAAGCTCACGGTCGAGGCCAAGGGCGAGGTCGCGGCGCTCGCCGAGACCATCAACAGCATG
Source organism: Kofleriaceae bacterium (assembly GCA_019912685.1). Lineage (GTDB taxonomy): Bacteria > Myxococcota_A > Polyangia > Haliangiales > Haliangiaceae > UBA2376. The sequence goes on along the minus strand of JAIOII010001130.1, from coordinate 6,043 downwards.
ACTGACACGCTGGCGACGTTCGCCGAGCAGGTGACCAACGTCGCCCGCGAGGTCGGCGTCGAGGGCCGCCTCGGCGGCCAGGCCAACGTGCCCGGCGCCGCCGGCACGTGGAAGGACCTCACCGGCAACGTCAACCTCCTCGCCGCCAACCTGACCAACCAGGTGCGCGCGATCGCGGAGGTCGCCACCGCCGTCACCAAGGGCGACCTGACCCGGTCGATCCAGGTCGAGGCGCGCGGCGAGGTCGCCGAGCTGAAGGACAACATCAACACGATGATCGACAACCTGCGCGCGACGACGGATCGCAACCAGGAGCAGGACTGGCTCAAGACCAACCTCGCCAAGTTCACCGGCATGCTCCAGGGCCAGCGCGACCTCGTCACCGTGTCCAGGCAGCTGCTCTCCGAGCTCGCGCTCCTCATCCACACGCAGCAGGGCACCGTCTACCAGATGGATCGCGGCGAGCCGGGCGAGCTCGGCGAGCCGTCCCCGGCCCGGATGCTGCGGCTCCTCGCGTCCTACGCCCGGGATCCCGATCAGCCGGAGACCATCCCGGTCGGGGTCGGCCTCGTCGGCCAGGCGGCCGCGGAGAAGCAGCGCATCCTGCTCGACCAGATGCCGCCGGACTACACGCGCATCCACTCGAGCCTCGGCTCGGCGCTGCCCGCCAACGTCGTGGTCCTCCCCGTGCTGTTCGAGGGCGAGACCATGGCGGTCATCGAGCTCGCGGCGCTGCGGCCGTTCACCAGCACGCACCTCCAGTTCCTCGATCAGCTCACCCAGTCGATCGGCGTCGTGCTCAACACGATCGAGGCGACCATGCGCACCGAGAACCTCCTGCGCCAGTCGCAGCAGCTCACCGCCGAGCTCCAGACCCGGCAGATCGAGCTGCAGCAGACCAACCAGGAGCTCGCGACCAAGGCCAAGCAGCTCGCCGAGCAGAACGCGGAGGTCGAGCGCAAGAACCTCGAGGTCGAGCAGGCGCGGCGCGCCCTCGAGGAGAAGGCGGCGGAGCTCGCGCTCACGTCGAAGTACAAGTCCGAGTTCCTCGCCAACATGTCCCACGAGCTGCGCACGCCGCTCAACTCGATCCTCATCCTCGGCCAGCAGCTGGCCGAGAACGTGAGCCGCAACCTCACCGTCAAGCAGGTCGACTTCGCCAAGAACATCCACTCCGCCGGCACCGACCTCCTCACCCTCATCAACGACATCCTCGACCTGTCGAAGATCGAGTCGGGCACCGTCACGGTCGAACCCGAGGAGATCACGTTCAGCTCGCTGCGCGAAGCCGTGCACCGCACGTTCCACCACATCGCCGAGGCCAAGCAGCTCGCGTTCGACGTCGCGATCGAGCCGACCCTGCCCCGCTCGTTCACGTGCGACCCCAAGCGCCTGCAGCAGATCCTGAAGAACCTCCTGTCGAACGCCTTCAAGTTCACCGCGCAGGGCTCGGTCTCGATGAACGTGCGCTCGGTGTCGTCGGGGTGGAGCTCCGATCACCCGGTCCTGTCGGCGGCCGACGCCGCCGTCGCCTTCACCGTCACCGACACCGGCATCGGCATCGCGCCGGAGAAGCAGAAGCTCATCTTCGAGGCCTTCCAGCAGGCCGACGCCGGCACCAGCCGCAAGTACGGCGGCACCGGCCTCGGCCTCGCGATCAGCCGCGAGCTCGCGAACCTGCTCGGCGGCGAGATCAAGCTGACCAGCAAGCCCGGGGAGGGCTCGACCTTCACCCTCTACCTGCCGCTCTTCTACACCGGCCCGGCGAGGCAGCAGCGCGCGCCCACCGCCCGCACGCCGGCGCCGATGACCGTGCCGGTGCTCGCGGTCGCCAAGCCCGAGGAGTCGATCCCCGACGACCGCGAGGCGATCGCCGCCGGCGACTCGGTCCTCCTCATCGTCGAGGACGACCCGCACTACGCGCGGATCCTCCTGGGGATCGCGCGCGGCAAGGGCTTCAAGGGCATCGTCGCCACCCGCGGCCAGCAGGCGCTCGTGCTCGCCCGCGAGTACGTGCCGACCGCGATCACCCTCGACGTCTTCCTGCCCGACATGCTGGGCTGGACGATCCTCAACAACCTCAAGCTCGACCCGCGGACGCGCCACATCCCGGTGCAGATGCTCTCGGTCGAGGAGGAGCGCCAGCACGGCCTGTCGCACGGGGCGTTCTCGTACCTGGTCAAGCCGGCGACCACCCGCGAGCTCGAGACCGCGCTCGACAAGCTCAAGGCCTACGCCCTGCCCCACGCCAAGCGCCTGCTCGTCGTCGAGGACGACGACCGCGAGCGCTCGAGCATCGTGGCGCTGCTCGAGCACGACGACATCGAGATCTCGGCGGTCGGCACCGGCAGCGAGGCGCTCGAGCGGCTGCGCGCGTCGCCCTTCGACTGCTGCGTCGTCGACCTGCGCCTGCCCGACATGAGCGGCTTCGAGCTGATCGAGACCTTGCAGTCGGAGCCGGCGCTCTCGAACGTGCCCGTGGTCGTGTTCACCGGCAAGGTGCTGTCGAGCGAGGAGGAGGAGCGGCTGCGCAAGGTGGCCAAGAGCGTCGTCCTGAAGGACGTGCAGTCGCCCGAGCGCCTGCTCGACGAGACCTCGCTCTTCCTCCACCGCGTCGTGTCGGAGCTGCCGGAGCCCAAGCGCAAGATGATCGAGCGCCTGCACGGCTCGACCGACGCCCTGCGCGGCCGGCGCGTGCTCGTCGTGGACGACGACGCCCGCAACATCTTCGCGCTGACCACCGTGCTCGAGAACCACGAGATGGAGGTCGTGAGCGCGACCAACGGACGCCAGGCGATCGAGATCATCGAGCGCGATCCCGACCTTTCGATCGTGCTGATGGATATCATGATGCCGGAGATGGACGGCTACGAGACCATGCGCGAGATCCGCAAGAACCCGCGGCTGCGCACGCTGCCGATCCTGGCGCTCACCGCCAAGGCGATGAAGGGTGACCGCGAGAAGTGCCTCGCGGCGGGCGCCTCCGATTACATCGCCAAGCCGGTCAACACCGACCAGCTCCTGTCGCTCCTGCGGGTGTGGCTCTTCCGATGACCACGCCGGTCAACGTCCTCCTGGTCGACGACGAGCCGCGCAACCTCGACGCGCTCGAGGCGATCCTCGCCCACGCCGACTATCACCTCCTGCGCGCGACCGACGCCGACGCCGCCCTGCGCCTGCTCCTCCAGCACGACGTCGCCGCGATCGTCCTCGACATCAAGATGCCCGGGGTGAGCGGGTTCGAGCTGGCCCAGCTCATCAAGGGCACCAAGCGCTTCCGCCAGATCCCGATCCTGTTCCTCACCGCGTACATGATCGAGGACCAGGACATGATCGCCGGCTACGGCGCCGGCGCGGTCGACTACCTGACCAAGCCGCTCAACCCGCAGGTCCTGCGCCACAAGGTCGCGGTCTTCGCCGACCTCTATCGCAAGACCCGCGCCCTCGCCGAGCTGAACGAGAAGCTCGAGCAGCGCGTGCAGGAGCGCACCGCGGAGCTCGAGCGATCGGAGGCGGCGCTGCGCCTGGCGGCGCGACAGAAGGACGAGTTCCTCGCCATCCTCGCCCACGAGCTGCGCAACCCGCTGGCGCCGCTGCGCACCGGCCTCGATCTCCTCCTGCGCGTCAAGCCCGCGGTGCCGAGCGTCGATCGCACGCTCGCCGCGATGAACCGCCAGCTCGATCACATGGTGCGGCTCATCGACGACCTGCTCGACGTGTCGCGCATCAACTCCGGCAAGCTCGAGCTGAAGAAGGAGCGGGTCGACCTCGCCGAGGTGATCGACCGCGCGATCGACGGCGTCCGCGCCTTCTTCGAGCGCCGCCAGCAGGCGATCACCGTCGCCATCCCGCGGAGCGTGATGGCGGTCGCCGACTCGGTGCGCGTCGTCCAGATCCTCGGCAACCTGCTCCACAACGCCTCGAAGTACACGCCCGAGGGCGGCACGATCCGGGTCACCCTCACCCAGGAGGACGGGCGCGCGCTCATCCAGGTGATCGACTCGGGCGTGGGCCTCGCGCCCGAGGACCACGATCAGATCTTCCAGATGTTCACGCGCATCGATCGTCCGGCGCCGTCGAACGAGCGCGGCCTCGGCGTCGGCCTCGCCCTCGCGCGCAGCCTCGCCGAGATGCACAGCGGCACGCTGTCCGTCGAGAGCGCGGGCCCGGGCCACGGCGCGACCTTCACCCTCGCCCTGCCCACCCTCGCCCGCGCGGCCGAGACGCCGGCAGGCACCGCCGATCCATCGGCGCGGGCCGGCGGCGATCAGAAGATGCGCATCGTGCTCATCGAGGACGACGACGACATCGCCGACACGATGAGCGACTGGCTCGAGATGCTCGGCCACCACGTCGTGATCGCGCGGCGTGGCGCGGCCGGCGTGCAAATGGTGAAGGACACGGTCCCCGACGTCGTCCTCTGCGACATCGGGCTGCCCGACATGGACGGCGTCGAGGTCTGCAAGGCGGTGCGCAAGCTCGACCTCGTGGCGCAGCCGACGATGATCGCGGTGACCGGCTGGGGGCGCACCGAGGACATCGAGCGCACGAAGCAGGCGGGCTTCGACGATCACCTGGTGAAGCCGGTGAAACCGGATCGACTGCAGCGCATCCTGCAGATCTGCGGCGACAGGCTCGCCGGTAGCGTCCGGCGGGCAGGCGACTCGCCTGGGGCGTGACGCGAGGGCGGTCCGTCACCGGCGGGAAGATCGGGTCGGCGTGCACGTGGCGCCCGGCCTTCCCGGGCGCGTCCGAGCCGGCGTTCGGTTCCTGACCGTCGCGTCGCCGACGATCCGCCGGAGCGCGTCGTAGCCGATCGGCTTCGCCAGGTGGAGCGCGATGCCGGTTTCCATCGAGCGCGCCACATCGGCCGGCTGAGTCCGCCCGGACACGACGATGATCGCGACGTCCGGGCGGTAGGTCGTCCGGATCATCTCGGCGAGCTCGTGCCCGGTCATGTCCGGCAGCCCGAGGTCGACGAAGACGATGTGCGGCTCGAAGCCCTCGAGGACGGCGAGCGCCTCGCTTCCCGTCGCGGCCGTCTGACATTCGTGCCCGAGCAACGCGAAGAGCTCGGCGACCAGCTCCCGCGTGTCGTCGTCGTCCTCGACGAGCAGCACGCGCTTGCTTTCGATCTCCGTCGACGCCATGCGCGAGAGCACTGCAGCGGGCGTGCCACCGACCACCCGTGGCGTGCGCTCGTGTCGCATGGGCGCGCGCGGAGGAAGGGGCGGTTCACGCAGCGGCATGGATCTCGAGCTCCTCGTACGGCGTGCAGCCGAAGACGGCACAGAGTGCGTCGGCGACGCCCAGGAGGCGCGTGGCGAGGCCGTGTCCGCGATGACGAGGATCCATCATCAGCAGCGAGACGTGGCCGATGGTCCGCTGCATGCGCACGTGAACCGCGCCGATGAGCTCGCCGTCGGCGCTCTCGACGACGAGGAACCATCCATGATGAACGAGATGCGCGAGGTGCGCGCGGTCGGGGCGCCGACCGTCGGCCCACGCGCGGCGAACCAGCCCGATGATGGCGTCGACGTCGCCGGCGGACGCGCGCCGCAGCACGGTCCCCGGCAGATCGTCATCGAGCACGGACGTCGGATCGAAGGTTGGTGACATTTGCACGACGCTCGTGCACAGGGTGTGCCGTGGCCTCGATCGTGCAGCAGCGACGCGCAGCACATCTTCAAGGAGTAAACCGACCATGTCACGCACGCACTGGCTCGCGACGACGCTGCTCGCGACGACGATCGCGTTCGTGGGATGCCGACGCGATCGCAACCGCGACGAAGCACCTCCCACGTACACGAGCCCGACGGAGACGCCGGGCACCACGGGCACGACGACGGACACGCCGACGGACGACACGACGACGACCGACACCACCGGCGGCATGCCGGGCGGTGCGGGCACGCCGACGGGCACGCCGAGCGGTGACACCGCAGTGCCGGCGCCGGCGGCCGAGCCGCAGCCGAACCCGACCGCCGCGGACAACCTCGGGCTGACACCCGGACCTGCTGACACGACGGCGCCGGCACTGCGG
>JAIOII010001129.1 GCA_019912685.1 Kofleriaceae bacterium | reverse complement strand
ATGGTGTCGACGACTGGAACGGCCGCGACCGCCGCGCCCACCGGCCCGCCGACGACCTCACCGCCGAGCTTCACCACGATCGGTCGCCGGACCTCGACGGTGGCCGCGCGCGCGTGGCTCATGGCCAGCCTCCCGGGTCCTGGAGCGACAGGCGCTCGTCGAGCCCGAGCACGAGGTTCATGTTCTGGATCGCCTGGCCGGCGCCGCCCTTGATGAGGTTGTCGGTCGCGCTGAAGCACACGACCGTCCGCTTCCCGGACACGGCCTCGCCGACGGCGAAGCCGACCTCGGCGTAGTTCGAGCCGGAGACGGCGGCCACCTCGGGCAGGCGCGTCGTCGGGCGGCGCACGAACGGCTCCTTCGCGTACGCCTCGTCGAAGAGCGCCGCGAGCTTCTTGTCGTCGACCGCGTCGGCGGGCAGCTCGAGATACACCGTCACGAAGATGCCGCGCGAGAGCGGCGCCGACACCGGCGTGAAGCGCAGCTCGACGTGCTTCGCCCCCGCGCTCGCCAGGGTCTCGAGGATCTCCGGCGTGTGCTGGTGGACGAGCGGCTTGTACGTCTTCAGGTTCACCGCGCGCACGGGGTGGTGCGTGCCCTCCTGCGGCGCCGCGCCCGAGCCCGACGAGCCGGTGATGCCGACGACGTGCGCGGTGACGCCCTCGAGCAGCCCGGCGCGCGCGAGCGGCAGGAGCGCGAGCTCGATCGTCGTGGCGAAGCAGCCGGGCGAGGCAACGTACCTCGACGCCTTGATGCGCTCGCGGTTGAGCTCGGGCAGCCCGTACACGAACGTGCCGAGGAGGTCCGGCACCGGGTGGGCGTTGCCGTAGTACTTCTGGTACGCGGCGGCGTCCTTCAGACGGAAGTCGCCGGACATGTCGACGATCTTCACGCCGAGCTCGACGAGCTCGGGCACCTTGGCCGCGGTGACCTTGTGCGGCAGGGCGAGGAGCGCGACGTCGCAGCCCTTCGCGGCCTCGCGCGGCGCGATGTCCTCGAACACCAGCTCGGAGAGGCCGGTGAGGTGGGGATGCGCGTGCCACACCGGCTTGCCGACGTGATCGATCGAGGCCACGCGCACGACCTCGACCTCGGGGTGGATCAGGAGGCGCCGCAGCATCTCGCCGGCGCCGTAGCCGCTGCCGCCGATGATCGCCGCCTTGTACTTGCGTCCGCTCATAATGGCTTCTCGTTTCGAGGTAGGGTTCGCGCGATGGATGCGAAGTCGTCGCTCGTCGATCGTGCGCTGGCCGCGGCCGACCGCCGGGCCTCGGAGCTTTTACCAGCGCTCCGTCGCTGGGTCGAGGTCAACTCGTACACCGGCAACGTCGACGGGTGTAACCGCGTCGCCGACCTGCTGATCGAGAGCTTCGCGCTGCCCGGGCTGACGCACGAGCGCGTCCCCGGGAACGGATGTGGCGACCACGTCATCTGGCGGACGCCGGCGTGGGCCTCCGCGCCGGAGCGCCGCGTCATCCTCGTCGGCCATCACGACACGGTGTTCCCGCCCGGCACGTTCGAGGTCTGGGAGGAGCACGAGGACCGGCTGCGCGGCCCGGGCGTGCTCGACATGAAGGGCGGGCTCGCGACGATCCGCACGGCGCTGGCGGCGCTGGCAGACGCGGGCGCGCTCGCCGAGCTGCCCCTCGCGGTGGTGACGGTGGCGGACGAGGAGACCGGCTCGTCCGAATCCCGGACGATGCTCGAGGACCTGGCGCGCGGCGCGCGGGCGGCGCTCGTGTTCGAGAGCGGGCGAGCGACCGACGCGCTGGTGACGCAGCGCAAGGGCACGGGCAAGGTGCAGGTGGCGGTCACCGGCAAGGCGGCGCACGCCGGCAACCACCTGAAGGACGGCATCAACGCGGTGTGGGCGATCGCTCGCTTCGTCGACGGCGCGCAGCGCCTGACCGACTGGGACCGGGGCGTGACCGTCAACGTGGGCCTGGTGCACGGCGGCACGAGCGCCAACACCGTCCCCGAGCACGCGAGCTGCCAGATCGACTTCCGCTACGTGCGCCAGGTCGACGGCGTCGAGCTCATGACGGCGTTCGACCAGCTCGCGCGCGGCATCGCCGCCGAGACCGGCGCGCGCTTCGCGATCACCGGCGGCATCCGGCGCGCGCCGCTCGAACGCAGCGACGCCTCGCTCGCGCTCATGCGCCGGTACGAGGCGTGCGCGCTCGCCGAG
>JAIOII010000116.1 GCA_019912685.1 Kofleriaceae bacterium | reverse complement strand
CGCGTGCGGGCCGCCGCCGAGCTGTTCGTGACCAGCTCGCGCCGGGGCGTCGTCCCGGTCGTCGCGCTCGAAGGGAGCCCGCGCGCGGTCGGGCCCGTCACCCGGGCCGCCGTGGCGGCCTACCGGCGATGGCTGGAGGAGTGCGGGGAGGGAAGGGAATCGGCGCCGTTGGCATATACTGGGCACTGATGGCCCGTCGCGATGTCCGGACCTTGCGCGATGCCGCCGCCACGGCGTCGGGCGAGGGCAAGCACCGCAAGGCCCTCGAGTACTACCTCGAGCTCGAGCAGCTCGAGCCGGCGTCCCCCGACTGGGCCAAGCGCGCCGCCGAGACGTACCGCCGGCTCGGCAAGAACCGGGAGGCGATCGCCGCCTACGACCGCGCCGTCGATCGCTACACGCAGAGCGGCTTCCTCGTGCAGGCGATCGCCGTGTGCAAGGTGATCCTGCAGATCGATCCCGGTCACGAGGCGACCAAGCACCGGCTGGCGACGATCACCCAGCAGCAGGACTCGTCGAAGACGGCGGTCGGCGCCATCGAGAACCGCCACCGCGGCGGCACGATCCATCCGCCGACGCCGCGGCCCGGCGCCCGGGTCCCGCGCCCGCCGGCGCCGCCGTCACAGCTCGCGCCCGCGGTCTCTCCCAGGCCGCTGATGTCGGATCCGGCCCTGGTCGTCGCCCCACCTCTCGTGCCCGAAGCCGAGATCTCGAGCCGGCCACGCAGTGGCCCCGGACGCGCAGCGTACGGCGGCGGCGAAGCCGCCGGGCGACAGCTCAGCGAAGCTGAGACCGCGGACGAGCTCTCGCTCGACGACCTCATGGGGCCCGACCCGGGCTCGTCGCTCCAGCTCGACGAGCTCGAGTCGACGCGCACGCGCACGCGCACGCGCACGGGATCGGGGCCGATCGTGATCGAGCCCGGCGCGCCGCTCGACAGCGTGACCCTCGCCGACGCGGTGCCCGGCGCGCTCGCCGCGCGCAAGGCGGACGGCACCGCCTCGGGGATCATGGTGATCCCGATCGACGACGGACCGCGCGACGAGGAGCTCGAGGAGGGCTCGCTGCCGTCGCTCGAGATCCAGTCGGTCACCGTCCCGCGCGACATCGAGATCGGCCCCGAGCTCCAGATGGAGAGCGCCGACGAGCCGGTGGAGCTCGATGTCGACGATCTCGAGGACCTCGCCGAGCCGCGGCCATACTCGGTGGCGGCCCGGCGCGCGCTCGAGACCACGCCGCTCTTCGCCGGCCTGCCGTCGGCGGCGCTCGAGCAGCTGATCGAGCGCCTCGGGCTCGTCGAGCTGACCGCCGGGCAGGTGCTGTTCCGCCAGGGCGACGCCGGCGACGCCCTCTACGTCGTCGCCGAGGGCACGGTCGTGGTGCACAGCGAGGGCCCGCCGCGCCACGAGCTCACGCGCTTCGGCCCGGGCTCGTTCTTCGGCGAGGTCGCGCTCGTGACCGAGGAGCCGCGCTCGGCGACGGTGACGGCGCAGGTCGACACGCAGCTCCTCGCCGTCGACCGCGAGGCGGTGCGCATGCTCGTCGCCGACTTCCCCGACGTGCTGCCGGTGATCCTCCGCTTCCTCCGCGAGCGCCTGGTCGATCGCCTGGTGCAGACCCACCCGCTGTTCGCCTCGTTCGGCGCCGGCGATCGCGAGTACCTCGTCGCACAGTTCAAGTTCCTCGAGATCGATCCCGGATCGGTGATCGTGCGCGAGGGCGGGCGGCCCGCCGGGCTCTACGCGATCCTGTCGGGGCGCGCCGACGTGACGACGGCCGGCGCGACCGTGGCGACGTTCGGCCCCGGCGACCTCTTCGGCGAGGTCTCGCTCCTCACCGGCGAGACGTCCCCGGTGGCGGTCACGGCGATCGGCCGCTGCCTCGCCCTGTGCATGCCGTCCGCGGCGTTCCGCGAGATCATCATGACGCACCCGCAGGTGCTGTCGTACGTCGGCGACCTCGCCGACGAGCGCAAGCGGACGCACGGCGGGTCGGCGCGCCTGGTGTAGCGTCAGTTCGCGATCGGGATCGCCGTGCCCTTGCCGGTGCCGGTGCCGGTGGGCGCGGTCGGCGTCTCGTCGGCGCGGAACGGGTTCCAGCCGAACGCGGTCGCCACGAGGGCGCCGGAGACGAGCACGAAGATGACGCCGATGAGGCCGTGCTGCCGGCGCGGCATCGCGTAGAGGCCGCGCCGGTGCTCGGCGCGCTCCTCGTCGGAGGGTCCGCCGAACGCGAGCCAGAGCCGGTAGATCCCGAACAGCATCACGGCGCCGGCGATCAGGAGGGCGAGCCACTGGGGGACCATCGCGCCGTTGTGTACCACGCCGATTGGTTCGACCTCCCGCGGTCTCGTCGAGGCGATCGGGCCTCATGATTGACAATTGGCGGCCGCCGGGCAAATGTGCCGAGCCCGGGAACCGTCGATGCGGCAATCGCACCATAAGTACAAGAATTCCGCCGCGTTCTACGACGTGGACGGGACGCTCATCCGGATCAACATCGTCCACGCGTTCGCGTTCTACGCGCGCCGGCAGCCATCGCTGATCGAGAGCGCGAAGCGCACCGTCCTGACCGCCGCGTCGATCCCCGTCTTCTGGGCGGCCGACAAGGTCTCGCGCAAGTGGTTCAACGAGATCTTCTATCGCGGCTACGAGGGCGCGTCCGAGGATCGCCTCGTCATGCTCGCCGACGAGCTGTTCGAGGACGTGATCAAGCCGAACATCTTCCCGCGCACGCGCGACCTCATCGAGGAGTCGCGGCGCGCGGGCTGCCGCCAGGTGATCATCTCCGGCGCGCTCGACTTCACGCTGCGTCCGCTCGCCAAGTACCTCGAGGTCGACGAGCTCATCGCCAACCGCCTCGAGTTCGAGGGCGGCTACGCGACCGGCAAGCTCAAGAAGCCGTTCATCGCCGGCGCGACCAAGGCCGAGGTCATGCGCGACTACGCGCGCCAGCACGGGCTCGACCTCGGCGCGTCGTGGGCGTACTCCGACAGCTTCTCCGACTTTCCGATGCTCGCGGTCGTGGGCCACCCGACCGCGGTCAACCCCGATCTCCGCCTGCGATCGATCGCCCGCAGCTACGACTGGCCGGTGCTCGATCTCGATCAAGCTGCCTAGGGAACCCATGCGCGCCATCCGTCCCCGCACCCGCCCCCAGAGCCGCGAGCACGTCGTCACCATCGACACCGACTCGGCGCCCCGCATCCTGTTCTCCGGCGAGAACTTCCTCCTCGAGGATCTCCCGGTCGGCACGCGTGTCATCTATCCCAAGCGCCCGCTCACCGGCGTCGCCAACCCGCGGGCGGCGATCCGCTACGCGCTCAACCACCCCGAGAACATGGAGCCCCTGCACGCGCTCCTCCGTCCCGGGATGAAGGTGACGGTCGCGATCGACGACATCTCGATGCCGCTGCCGATCATGCGCACGCCCGACGTGCGTCAGCTCGTGCTCGAGATCGTGTGCGAGATGCTCGCCGACCACGGCGTCGACGACGTCCACCTCGTCATCGCGCTCGCGCTGCACCGGCGCATGACCGACGCCGAGATCAAGCGCATGGTCGGCGACAAGATCTGGAACGAGTACTGGCCGGAGCGCCTGTACAACCACGACGCGTGCGACCCCGACGGCATGGTCGTCGTCGGCAAGACGCGCCACGGCGAGCTGGTCGAGCTCAACCGCCGCGCCGCCGAGAGCGACCTCGTCATCTACGTGAACCTCAACTTCGTGCCCATGAACGGCGGGCACAAGTCGATGGGCGTCGGCCTCTGCGGCTACGAGAGCCTGAAGGCCCACCACACGCCCAAGGGCATCGTCGACTCGAACTCGTACATGAACCCGCCCGACTCGGCGATCGCCCACGCGATGGGCCGCCAGGGCAAGGTGGTCGAGCAGGCGGTCAAGGTCTTCCACATCGAGACCGTGCTCAACAACCGCACGTTCGACGGCCCGCTCGACTTCCTCATGAAGAACGAGGACGACTTCACCGAGAGCGACCGGCTCAAGTTCTCGGCGATGAAGTGGGCGCTCGACAAGCTGCCGTTCGCGGCGCGGCGCGAGATCTTCATGCGCACGCCGGCGGCGTACGAGCTCATCGCCTGCTACGCGGGCGCCTGCGAGCCCGTTCACGACAAGACCGTCGCCAAGAGCTTCGAGCAGTACGCGGTCGAGATCGAGGGCCAGGCCGACATCCTCATCACCGGCATCCCGTACGTCTCGCCCTACAACGTCAACTCGAAGGCGCTGAACCCGCTGCTCGTGCAGGTGATGGCGCTCGGCTACTACTACCACATGTACCGGAACAAGCCGGTCGTGCGCGATGGCGGCGTCATGATCATCACGCACCCGTGCTCCGACAAGTTCGATCCGGTGCACCACCCGAGCTACATCGAGTTCTTCAACCGGCTCCTGCCCGAGACGCGCGACGCCTACGTGCTCGAGCAGAAGTACCAGGACGAGTTCGCGTACAACCCGAGCTACGTCGAGATGTACCGGCGCGGCAACGCCTACCACGGCGCGCACCCGTTCTACATGTGGTACTGGGGCCAGCGCGGGCGCGAGAAGCTGTCGCGCGTCATCTGCGTCGGCGCCGACAACGCGACCGCGCCCGAGCTGATGGGCTGGGAGACGGCGGACTCGCTCGCCGAGGCGATCGCGATGGCGCGCACGACCATGGGCCGCAGCGCGCAGATCACGATGCTGCACCACCCGCCGATCGTGATCTCGGACGTGCTGTGATGGGCGGCGGCAACGGGCAGAGCAACGGGAGCCGCAACGGGCATGCGACGCGGCTCGACGTCGCGGCGACGTTCCGCGGCAAGCGGATCCTGCTGATCGGCACGACGGGCTTCGTCGGCAAGGTCGCGCTGGCGATGCTGCTCGACCGCTACCCCGACGTCGGCAAGATCTACTGCCTCGTGCGCCCGGGCGCCGGCAACACCGCGGACGAGCGCTTCTACAAGAAGGTCGCCGGCTCCGAGGCGTTCAAGCCGCTGCGCGACAGGTACGGCGACGAGCTGACCGCGTTCCTGGAGTCGAAGATCGTCGCCATCCCGGGCGACATCGGCCGGCCGATCTGCAACTTCAGCGACGAGCAGTTCGCGATGTTCGAGGCCGACGGCGGCCTCGACGTGATCCTCAACAGCGCCGGGCTGGTGTCGTTCATGCCGTCGCTCGAGAGCGCGCTCCGCATCAACGCGCTCGGCGCCAAGAACGTGCTCGACGCCGCGCGCCGGGCCAAGGCGCGCCTCGTCCACGTCTCGACGTGCTACGTCGCCGGCCGGCGCGACGGCGAGGTCTGGGAGGACGAGCCGGTGGTCGGCTACTTCCCGCGCAAGGACGAGCTGCGCGACAAGGACTTCGACGCCCAGGCCGAGATCGTCGACTGCCAGCGCATCATCGACCAGGTCCGCGATCAGTCCAACGACCGCGCCCACATCTCCGAGTTCCGCGAGAAGGGCGCGAAGGCGCTGCGCGATCAGCGCCGCGACCCCGACGACGAGGCCGACCTCAAGCTCGCCGTCGCCCGCGAGCGCAAGATCTGGATGGCGACCCGGCTCACCGAGCTGGGCATGGAGCGCGCGCTCCACTGGGGCTGGACCAACACGTACACGTACACGAAGAGCCTCGGCGAGCAGATCATCCTCGCCGACGCGTCGGTGGTGTCGACGGTGGTGCGGCCCGCCGTCGTCGAGAGCGCGGTGCGCTTCCCGTTCCCGGGCTGGAACGAGGGCTTCAACACGACCGCGCCGCTGGTCTACCTCGTGCTGAAGGGCCACCGCTCGATCGTCGCCGGCGAGCACACCACGATGGACATCATCCCGGTCGACTTCATCGCCGCCGGGATGATCATGGCCACCGCGGCGATCCTCGACGGCACGCACGAGCCCGTGTACCAGCTCGGCTCGTCGGACCTGAACCCGGTGACGTCGCGCCGCCTGACCGAGCTCACCGGCCTCGCGGTGAGCCGCATGCACCGGCAGAAGGCCAAGCGCGGCGAGGAGCCGTGGCGCTCGCGCATCAAGGCGCGCCTCGAGGGCCGGGCGGTCACCTACGAGGAGTTCGACCGCTGGTCGTCGCCGCTGCTCAAGCGGGTGGCCGACGGCCTCATCAAGGTGATCGACGAGAAGCTGCCGCGCTGGGGCGCCCCGCGCCTCGAGGCGACCGCCGCGCGTGCGCGCGATCAGCTCGTGCGCGTGAGCCAGTTCAGCGACCAGGTGATCGGCCTCATGGACATGTTCCGGCCGTTCAACCACGACTACGAGATCAAGTTCCGCTGCGACAACATCCGCGCGCTGTGGGCCCGCCTCGAGCCCGCGGATCAAGAGAAGCTGTGGTGGAGCCCGCACACGATCGACTGGCGCGAGTACTGGATCGGGAGCCACATCAGCGGGCTGCAGAAGTGGGTGTTCCCGACCCTCGACGACGAGTTCGGGCCCAAGCCGCGCTCGGTCTACACGTACAAGGAGCTGCTCGAGCTGTGGGAGGCGACGACCAAGCTCCACAAGAACCGCGTCGCGCTCAAGCTCCGGCCCAAGCTGCGCGAGGGTGAGGACGCGCGCGACGTCGAGCCGATCGTCTACACGTACGGCAAGATCGCCGACCTCGCCCTCGTCGGCGCCGGGCAGCTGCGCCAGCGCGGCGCCGCCGGGTCGCGCGTCATGCTCATGAGCGAGAACCGGCCGGAGTGGGGCATCGCGTACTTCGCGATCCTGCAGGCCGGGGGCACGGTCGTGCCGCTCGACAAGGAGCTCACCGCCGCCGAGGTGGCGAACCTGGCCCGCGTGAGCGGCGCCAAGGCGATCATCCTCTCCGACAAGGTGGCGGAGCGGCTGACGGGGGAGGTCGACGTCCCGTTCATCACGTTCGACGAGCTCTTCACCGAGCCGGACGTGTCGCCGGGCGCGGTCGCGCCGGCGGTGAGGTCGGACTCGGTCGCGTCGCTCATCTTCACGTCGGGCACGACCGGGCAGCCCAAGGGCGTGATGCTCTCGCACAAGAACTTCACGGCGATGGTCGCGAAGCTCGCGGGCGCGTTCCAGCTCTACAAGCACGACGCGCTGCTCAGCGTCCTGCCGCTCCACCACACGTTCGAGTTCTCGGCCGGCTTCCTCATGCCGCTCATGCACGGCGCGTCGATCACGTACCTCGAGGAGGTCGACGCCGACTCCCTCGCCGACGCGCTCGAGGACGGCGGCATCACCGGCATGGTCGGGGTGCCCGCGCTCTGGCAGCTGCTCGAGCGCAAGATCTACAAGAACGTGTCGGACCGCGGCGTGCTGGTCGAGCGCGCGTTCGACACGATCGTCGACGTCAACCGCAGCCTGCGCGACAAGGTCGGCTTCGGCGTCGGCAAGCTCGCGTTCTGGCCGGTGCACAAGAAGCTGGGCGGCCGCATGCGGCTCTTGATCAGCGGCGGAAGTGCGCTGCCGGCCGATACCATGAAGGCGTTCCAGGGCCTCGGCTTCAACCTGTACGAGGGCTACGGCATGACCGAGGCGGCGCCGGTCATCACCGTCACCAAGCCCGGCGAGAAGGTCATCCCCGGCTCGGTCGGCAAGCCGCTGACCGGCATCGACGTGCGCATCGACAACCCGGACGCCAGCGGCGTCGGCGAGGTGTGCGCCAAGGGGCCGAACGTCATGATCGGCTACTTCGAGAACCCGGAGGCGACCGGCCAGACGATCCAGGAAGGCTGGCTCCACACCGGCGACCTCGGGCGCTTCGACGCGGACGGCAACCTCTACATCGTCGGGCGCAAGAAGGAGATGATCCTCGGCCCGTCGGGCGAGAACGTCTACCCCGACGAGCTCGAGGACGTGTACGGCGACTCGCCGTACGTGAAGGAGATCTCGATCGTCGGCCTGCCGGCCCGGGATCAGGGCGTTGGCGCCGAGACGGTGGCCGCGCTCGTCGTGCCCGACTACGAGCACGACGGCAAGGATCGCGAGGCGGTGCGCGAGGAGGTCCGCGCCCACCTCCGCGAGGTGGGCAAGCAGCTGCCGCTCTACAAGCGGCTCAAGGTCTTCCACCTCTGGGACCTCGACCTGCCGCGGACGTCGACCCGCAAGGTCAAGCGGCGCGAGGTCGTGAAGGAGCTCGAGCGGCTCGAGAAGGCGGCCAAGGGCGGCGCCGAGGTGAAGAAGCTGGCCGGCGCCGCGCCGTCGGGCGAGTGGGTGAGGGACGTCATCGCGCAGACGGCGCAGAAGAAGCGCGCCGACGTCACGGGCGAGACCCGCCTCGACGCGCTCGGCTACGACTCGCTCATGTTCACGGAGCTCGGCGTCGCGCTCGAGGGCGCGGGCGTCGTGTTGCCGGATCCGAGCGAGCTGACCGGGCTCGAGACGGTCGCCGACGTCGAGGCGCTGGTCGCGCGGCTCGGCGGCAAGGCGGCGAGCGCCGCCAAGGTGAAGAAGCTGACCGGCAAGGCCAAGGCGGAGGCCCGGGCGAACGAGGCGGACGACGACGAGATCGAGGTCCCGGCGCCGGTCGTGCGCGTCGGGCGCCGCCTCTTGCGGTCCGGCATGCGCGCGCTCTACGACCGCTACCTGGACACGCGCATCACCGGCAAGGCGTACGTGCCGCCGTTCGGCGGCTACATCGTCGCGGCCAACCACGCCAGCCACCTCGACATGGGCCTGTGCAAGTACGCGCTCGGCGAGCAGGGCGACGCGCTCGTCGCGCTGGCGGCGAAGGACTACTTCTTCGACGATCCGGTGCGCAAGGCGTACTTCGAGAACTTCACGAACCTGGTGCCGATGGAGCGCTACGGCTCGCTGCGCGAGTCCTTGCGCCTCGCCGCCGAGGTCATCCGCGACGGCTACATCCTCCTCATCTTCCCCGAGGGCACGCGCTCGGAGACCGGCGTCATGGCCGACTTCAAGCCGTCGCTCGGCTACCTCGCGCTGACCAACCGGTGCGGGATCCTGCCGATGTACCTGGCCGGCACCCACGACGCGATGCCGAAGGGCAACTACCTGCCGACGCAGGGCGCGGACGTCGCGGCGCACGTCGGGCCGTTCCTCACGCCCGACGCGGTCGCCGCGCTCGCCGCCGGCAAGAGCCGCAGCGAGAGCTACCGCGCGGTGAGCCAGCACGTCGAGGGCATCATCCGGCGGCTCGCGCCGAGGTCGCACGCCTGGACGCTCGGCGAGGCGGGGACGACGCCGCTCGCGCTGTGGGAGCAATCACCCGCTCACCCTGAGCGAGGTCGCGCAGCGACCGAGTCGAAGGGGCAGGACGAACGGGACGAGGAGGAGGCGCGCCCGTGAGCACCGTCGTCGTCACCGGCGCCACCGGCTTCCTCGGCGAGCACCTGTGCGCCGAGCTGCGCGGCCGCGGCCACACGGTGCGGGCGCTGGCGCGCACGCGCAGCGACCACCTCGCCGACCTCGGCTGCGAGATCCATCGCGGCGACGTGCTCTCCGCCGCCGACCTCGACAAGGTGCTGCCCGGCGCCGCCGCGGTGTTCCACCTCGCCGGCATGGTGTCGCGCAACCCCGACGACGTCGCGCGCATGATGCGCCTGCACGTGAACGGCACGCGCACGACGCTCGAGGCGATGGCGCGCCACGCGGTCCCGCGGATGGTGCTCGCGTCGACCTCGGGCACGATCGCCGTGTCGAAGGACGAGGAGATCCTCGACGAGACCCACGGCACGACCGAGGAGCTCGTCGCCGGCTGGCCGTACTACACGTCGAAGATCTACCAGGAGCGCCTCGCGTTCGACCTGGGCGCGACGCTCGGCATCGAGATCGTGGCCGTGAACCCGAGCCTCTTGCTCGGCCCGGGCGATCGCCGGCTGTCGTCGACGGGCGACGTCCTCAACTTCCTGCGCGGCAACATCCCGACCGTGCCGCCGGGCGGCATCAACTTCGTCGACGTGCGCGACGTCGCGGCGGCGACCGCCACGGCGCTCGAGCGTGGTCGGGCCGGCGAGCGCTACCTCCTGGGCGGGCCGAACTGGACGATGGCCGAGTTCTTCGGACGCCTCGGGCGGGTGGCGCGCGTGCGCGGACCGTGGCTCAAGCTGCCCTCGGCGCTCCAGCGCTGGGGCGCGTCGGCGATGGAGGAGGTGTATCGCTGGCGCGGCAAGGAGCCGCCGGTCGACCGCATCTCCGTCGAGATGAGCGAGCACTACTGGTGGTTCGACTCGGCGAAGGCGGCCCGCGAGCTCGGGTTCGAGGCACGCGACCCGGCGCTCACGCTGCACGACACGGTGAAGTACCTCCGTCAGGATCTGGGCAGCGACCTGTAGCGGCGTCGGCGGTGGCCGCGGCCGGGCACGTGCCCGGGCACGACGGCGATCACGGTACGTACGAATTCCCGTAACCGATCGGCCGGCTCGCTCGTACCCTCCGGCGTGGGCGAATTGCCTGACACGTACGACCCGGGCGCGTATGCTTCGGGCATGGTCGAGCCCGGCCAGGTGCTGGCAGGAAAGTTCCAGGTCGAGCGCGTGCTCGGGCAGGGCGGAATGGGCATGGTCGTGGCGGCGCAGCACCTGCAGCTCGGCCAGCTGGTCGCGCTCAAGTTCCTGCTCCCGCAGGCGATGCACTCGGCCGAGACGACGGAGCGCTTCCTGCGCGAGGCGCGCGCGACGGTGCGGCTCAAGAGCGAGCACGTCGGCCGAGTGATCGACGTCGGCACGCTCGACACCGGCGCGCCGTACATCGTGATGGAGTACCTCGACGGCCAGGACCTCGACGGGTTCCGCCGCACGCACACGCGGCTGCCGGTGATCCAGGCGGTCGACTTCGTGCTGCAGGCGAGCGAGGCCATCGCCGAGGCCCACTCGATCGGCATCGTCCATCGCGACCTCAAGCCGGCGAACCTGTTCCTGAGCGTGCGCGCCGACGGCACGCCGATCGTCAAGGTGCTCGACTTCGGGATCTCGAAGGCGACACAGGATCACCAGGACTTCTCGCTGACCCGCACGGCGACGGTCATGGGCTCGCCGGGCTACATGTCGCCCGAGCAGCTGCGCTCGGCGCGCGACGTCGACGCGCGCACCGACGTGTGGGCGCTCGGCGTGATCCTCTACGAGCTGGTGAGCGGGCAGGCGCCGTTCGCGGCGGAGGCGATCACGGAGCTGACGCTCAAGGTCGCGATGGATCCGACGCCGCCCCTGGGCGTGCCGGCACCGCCGGGGTTCGAGGACGTCATCAAGAGGTGTCTCGAGAAGGAGCCGGCCGACCGCTACGGCAGCGTGGCCGAGCTCGCGGCGGCGCTCGTGCCGTTCGGGCCGCCGAACGCGGCCGAGATGGCGAAGCGCATCGCGCGCGTGCAGGCGGGCCTGTCGACGCAGACGCGGGCGAAGAGCGCGGTCGCGGTGGCGCTCGCGCCGACGACGCTGTCGGGCTCGACGGGATCGATGGGATACGCCGCGACGTCGTCGGGCGCGCAGGCGCCGAAGAAGAAGCGCGGCTTGATGATCGGCGTGGGCGCCGTGGTGCTGGCGGCGATCGCGGCGGTGGTGATCATCGTCGCGGCGG
>JAIOII010001128.1 GCA_019912685.1 Kofleriaceae bacterium | reverse complement strand
GCCTGTGCGCCGCGTGCTTGCGGCCGGTGTCGGTCGCGGTCGCGGCGCACGAGCACGGCTTCAAGCTGGTGCCGGGCCTCGGCGAGGAGCGCTTCCCGGCGTACGTCGGCGTGCCGCTCCTCGGCGGCGGGCGCGCGATCGGCGTCCTCGTGCTGCAGCGGAGAGAGGCGCGCGCGTTCTCGGCCGCCGAGGAGCGGCACGCCGACGTACGCCGGGAAGCGCTCCTCGCCGAGGCCCGGCACCAGCTTGAAGCCGTGCTCGTGCGCCGCGACCGCGACCGACACCGGCCGCAAGCACGCGGCGCACAGGCCGGTGAGGCCCTCGCCGACCGCCAGGCGCACCGTGCCGATCGCGGACGGCGGGAAGCCGTGGTTGCCGCGCATGACGAGGACGTCCTCGCCGTGCGCGCCCGCCTCGCGCACGTAGACGCTGGCGACGTCGACGCCGGTCATGGTCGCGATCTCGCCGCACATCTCGGAGAGCCGCGGCGCCAGCGGCGCGTCCTCCCCGGCGATCTCGATCAGCCGCAGGATGCCGTCGACGCGCGCATCCCCGGCGTGGTGGATGTGCACCGCGTGATCGGCCATGACCTCAGTCTGACCGGGCGATGTTTCCGGTCGGTTTCCGGCTCATGAAAGCGCTTCGTCGGCGAGCTCGACCGGGAACTGCTTCACCGTGGCGTAGCGGCGCGCCAGCGCGGCGGGCGAGCGCGGCAGGCGCACGCAGTAGCGCAGGAAGCCGGGCAGCGTGGCGAACGTGCGCTCCGCCGCCGCGAAGACCGGGTCGTCGCGCAGGCTCTGCTCCTGCCGCACCGGGGGGCGGGCGCCGCGGTCGGCCTTGAAGCGCACCACGTAGTCGAGGAGCCGCGCGTGGTAGTCGCGATCCTCGACGATCGCGCTGATCGTCGGGTGCCGCGGGTGGACGCCGTCGATCATCTGCCGCACCTGCGCCTCGAGCTCGTCGAGCCCGTCGTCGAAGCACTCGAGGAGCTGGAGGTCGTAGATCGGGTTCAGGTGCACGACCTGCATGAGGTGGCCGATGATCGTGTCGCGCGCCGACAGGAAGCCGGTGGGATCGATCATCGACACCGGATCGTCGAGCACGCGCAGGAGCGTGTGCAGGCGGAACGAGATGCCCTTGTGCGCGTAGTAGTCGCGCGCCGCCGGCTCGATGACGAAGCGCAGCATGTCGAGCCCGCCGAAGAGGAGCTGGGCGCGCGTGGGCGCCTCGTCGACGTAGCCGCGCGCGCGCAGGCGCTCGAGCCGCTCGGGGATCTCGCGCGGCGACGCGTAGAGCGCCGCGGTCGCCGCCACCCGCCGCAGCTTGCCCGCGATCTGGCGCGGCCCGCCGATCGCGCGCCAGACGAGCCGCGACGCCGGCTCGCGCAGGCGCAGCGGCACCTTCTCGCCGGTGCTCGTCATCATCGCCACGGCGATCAGTACGTGCGCGGCGTCGTGCCGACCCAGTAGCCGGAGCTCATGCCCGGCGCGTGGAGCGGCGTGATCGTGCAGTCGGTGGTCACGCCGTTCACGACCGTCGGCGTGACGTCCGCGACGCGCCACAGGTCGCCGCTCGAGCTCGCCCCCGACACGTCGAAGCCGGTGACGAGGTCCGGCGCCTGGCCGTACGTCGCGCGCAGGTACCCGCCGCAGTAGATGTTGACCAGCGGGTTCACCGCGCCGGTGCCGCTGTAGTAGTTGAGCATGACGCGATAGGTCTTCGCGTTCTGCGGCACGTCGATGTTGATGTTCTCGGGCACGCCGTTGGCCCGGATGCTGTCGATGTCGAGACGCGGGTTGCGGCAGTAGCCGAGCGCCGTCCAGCCGGCGCCCTGCGGTCCGCCCTGGCACTGCGACAGCGGGCTGTTGGCGTAGCCCCAGTTGATGGTGCCGTACGCGCTGCAGTTGCCGAAGTAGCAGGTGTCGGCCCCCCACCACGTCGCCGTGCTGTCGGGCCGGTGCACGTGGGTGTCGACGTCCGTGTCGCCGCTGCGGTTGGAGCACATCTCGACGCGCAGGCCCGGACCGCGGATGTGCACGATGAACGTGCAGGTGTAGACCGTGCCGTCGGCGGCGGTGATCGTGACGGTGATCGTGTAGTCGCCGGAGAGGGTCGGCGTGAACGTGAGCATCGACGTGTTCTGCCCGCTCAGGGTGAACGACTGGCGCACCGGATTGGTCGTCGTGAGGAACAGCTGATCGCAGGGACCGCCGGTCACGGTCCACTGCCACGACGTGACCGCGCCCGAGAAGAACGTGGCGCCGTCGATCACGTAGGGCTGGAACGGATCGCCGTCGGGCATCGACGTCGGGCACTGGAGGTTGACGACGCAGCACGCGGGATCGTCGTCGGCGCAGCCGTTACAGTCGTTGTCGACGGAGTCGCAGGCCTCGGCGCCCGGGCGGATGCCGCCGTTGCACGGGCCCCAGAAGTCGAACTCGCCGGCCTCGACGCACGTCTGCATGCCGTCGACGCAGGCGCCCTGGCCGCGGCGGCCGGGCGGGCCGAGGAAGCACTGCTGCACGGCGCCGGCGGTGCACGTGCAGCCCTCGTCGACCTCGCCGTTGCAGTTGTTGTCGAGACCGTCGTCGCAGATGTCGGAGGTGCCGAGCATGCAGCCGTCGGGGACCGGCGTCTGGCACATCCAGTCGTTGCACGACGGGTTGCTGTCGCTCGGCATGGCGTCGGGGTACGCCGTCGCGGCGTCGTCGACGGGGTCGACCGGGCCGTCGGTCTCCACCGGCGCGTCGACGTTCGAGCCGCCGCCGTCGTCAGTGCCGTCGTCGTCGCCGACGTCGTCGCCGAGCCCCTGGGTGCTCGGCCCGCACGCGGCGAACCCGAGCGCAACGATGCACAGCACAGCGAAGCGCGCCCTCATGACCGCACTCTAACGCGATGGTCCCCCCGTTCGTCGATGTGGTCGCGTGTGCGCAGCGGACCACGCCAGGCTGCTTCCAGGCGACAATGCCGCGTGGCCGCCAGCCGGAGCAAGATATGGCGCATCGCGGTGAGCAGCCTGCCGGTGCGCATCGCGATCCGCACGCATCGCGACGACGCGACGTTCCTGGCAGCCGGCGTCGCGCTCTACCTCCTGCTCGGCCTCCTGCCGACGCTCGCCGCGGCCGTGTCGATCTACGCGCTCGCCGCCGACCCGGCGGAGATCGAGCAGCACCTGGCCGGGCTCGATCGCGTCGTGCCCGACGCGGTGTTCGAGCTGACCGTCGCCCAGCTCCAGCTCGCGGCGAAGCGCTCGAGCAACGAGCTCGGGCTCACCGCCGCAGGCGCGGTGTTCATCGCGCTCTACTCGATGCGCGCGTCGGCCGACGCCGTCCTGACGGCGATCGAGCACGTCGAGGGCGTGCCAGCGCGGTGGAACGGCTGGCGCCGGCTCGTGCTCTCGATCGCGATCGCCTTCGGCGCGCTGGTGGCGCTGGTGACGCTCCTCGCCGTCGTGGTCGCCGTGCCGGCGACCGCGGCGACGCTCGGTCACGCCGATCGCAGCTGGCTGTTCACGCTGCGCTGGCCGGTGCTGGTCGCGATCGGCGTCTCCAGCCTGACCGCCTTCTACGCGCTCGGGGCGCCGCGGCGGCTCCTCCGCCACGTCGTCCCCGGCGCGCTCGTGGCGACGGTGATCGGGCTCGTCGCGTCGTTCGGCGTGTCGTACTACGTCTCCGAGCTCGCGGGTTACCGCTCGCTCTACGGCGCGTTCGGCGGCGCGATGATCGTGCTCGTCTGGTTCTACGTCGTGTCGCTCGCGGTCGTCATCGGCGCCGTCACCAACGCCGAGCTCGCGGTCACGCGCTAGACGGCGCCGAGCGCGGCGAGGAGGAGCGGGCGCAGCGACTCGTCGACGAGTGGCAGCGACGCCGCGCTCGGCGCCGTC
>JAIOII010001127.1 GCA_019912685.1 Kofleriaceae bacterium | reverse complement strand
GGCGCGCGGGCCGTCGACTCCTCCGCCAGCACGACGACGGTGAGCTCGAGCGGTGCCGCCGCGCTCGGCGTCGTCTCCTCCGCGCCGGCGCGTGGACGCGCGGCGCTCGGACGGCGCGGCTCGGGTGAGCCGCCCGCGATCCACCACAGCACGACGACATGCACCGCCGTCGATCCGACGAGCACCACGGCACGCACGGTGTTGCGACCGCCGAACCCACGAACCCGTTGCCCGTCACGCCGGACACATGAGGCATAGTGGTGCCGCTTCGATGCCAGGACGGCTGACCTTCGGTGAGGTGGTCGAGCGCGGCGGCGTGCGCGACCACGCCTCGCGCGTGACCCGCGACGTCATCCGCCGCAGCAACGAGGCGGCGGCCGAGGATGCGCGCGTCCACCTCTACGTCCTCTCGTGTGACACCTGCGCTGCCACCAAGGCGTGCTGCGGCTACGTCGTCACCGCCTACCTCTACGAGGCCATTCCCGTCGCCGCGCGGCTGGTGCGCGAGCGCCGCGACACGCCGGCCCTGCGCAAGCGCCTGCGCGACGCCGCCGCGCGGATGGAGGCGGTGGGCGCCGGCCACGTGGGCCCCTGCGTGTTCCTCGACGCGGCGGAGCGCTGCACGATCCACGACGATCGTCCCGCGGTGTGCGGCACGCACCTCGTGTCCTCTCCCGCCGAGCGCTGCGCGCGGCCCGGCGGCGAGGTCACGGCGATCGCCGCGCCGCTCCTGGAGACCGTGCCGCCCGCGACCGCGGTGGCGATCGCCGAGGAGCTCGGCCTCGCGCCCATCGGCACGCAGTACTTCGGGATGCTGCCGCGCATGGTGCTGCTCTGCCTCGAGGCGTGGGCGCGTCCCGACTACGTGCGCTTCCTCGCCACCCACGGTCGCGCCGCCGCCGAGCGCATCGCGCAGCTCCTCGAGCGCGACCGCGCGTGACGCCGCGCGCGATGCTTCACGAGCTCGGCAGCTCGAGGTCCTTGGCCAGCTCGGCGTAGAACGCGTCGTCGAGGAGGTAGTAGGCCCACAGCGTCTCGACCGGGGTGACGCCGCGCTGTTGCTGCCAGAGCGTGAGGTCGTCGAACTCGCCGTCGAACCAGCCCCACAGGAAACGGGCGCGGAAGACGTCGAGGTTGCGCGCCCGCAGCTCGGCGATCACGTCGGGGAGCTCGTCGTCGTCGAACTCGTCGATCAGGGCTTCGGCCTCGTCGATCAAGGAGGCGAGGTAGTCGAGCCCCTTGCGCGTGAGCTCCCACCGATCCTTCCGGCGGTTGACCACCACGAGCTCCTCGACCGCCAGCTCCACGAGGATCTCCTCGAGCGGCGTCAGGTCCGACGGCAGGACGAACGGGAGGATGATGCCGCCGTCCGCCGGCTTCAGATCCATGCGCTTGAGCAGGTAGATGCCGGCATACGCGCGCCTGGCTTCCTCGTCGAGCGGTCCCGGGCGGACGATGATCTCGTTCATGGTGTCCTCGTGGGAAGGGCGGTGCACCACGCCGTCGCGGTCAGCCGCAGCGATGCCCCCTCGTCGCCGTCATCGAGCCACGAGTCGACGTCGCCCATGCCGTGGAACAGCGGCGTGGTGCCGGCGACCGCCGGCGCGCGCAGGCGCGCGTGGCCCGGATTGCACATCGCGAGCACGATCGCGCTCGCGCCGGGCAGGCGCGGCAACCAGCGCTCGAGGAACGCCGACGCCAGCACCGTGACCGAGCCGTCGGGCCTCGTCGGGTCGACGACGAACTCGAGCTCCACGTCCTCGGCGAAGCGCTCGCCATCGTCCGCGGAGTGGAGCGCCAGGACCAGCGCGTCCGCGACCTCGAGCCGCGAGGAGGCATCGGCGAGCCACAGCCGGTCGACCCGCGCCCAGCCGAAGCCGGTGTAGTCGACGTCGATGACGCCGTCGCCGAGCTCGTGGGTGAGGCCGAGCAGCTCGAGCACCGGCCGGCGATGGAACGGCAGGTCGCCGATGCTCGCGATCTCGGACGGTGCGCTCGCCACCGCGCCGTTCACGCTGCGAGACGCCGCGGACGCGGAGCCGCCGCCTCGCGGCGCACGCCGAAGCGGCTGCCACCGCGCGCGCGCGGCGGCTGCGACTTGGACCCCGACGTGCCGCCGTACTTGCGACCGGTCTGCGACGACTTGTTGTAACGCTCGGGGTGCTGGGCCCGGTAGCCGGCCCGCTGGTTGCGCAGCTCCGCGGTCCGGGCCGACGACGTGGTGTACGGCGTCGTGTACATCGGGACGTAGCGCGGCGCGAACATGCTCGACATCATCGAGCCCATGAGCATGCCGGTCATGATGCCCATCATCGGCGACGCGTAGCCGGCGTAGGCGCCGTGGCCGTGCGTCTGGTACTGGCCGGTGCCGTCGGGCTTGAGGTCGCGCTGGATCGTGAAGATCTTCTCGCCCTCGGCGACCTGGCCATCGGAGTTCTTGTCGAAGAAGCCGGTGACCACCTGCGTCTTCTCGTCGAGGTCCTGCACCGAGACGCTGATGAGCTGCTCGCCCTCGTAGATCTCGTTGATGCGGCGCTCGAGATCGGCCGGGCCGTCGGCTTCCTTGTACGCCGTGTTGACCTTGTCCCAGTCGATGTCGACCGTGGTGTCGTGCGTGGCCGCCCAGCGTTCCTTGCCCTTGGGGGCCTCCACGCCGCAGCCGGGACCCGCGCCGAGCGCGATCACGGCGGTGATGAGAACGAAGATGAGCGTCCGGGACCGGCTGAGCATGAGGGCACCGTAGTCAGCATTCACCGGGCCGTCAAACCCACGGAGCGCCAACCGAAATCTTCTTGCGAGGCGACGCCAGGTCCGGCGGAGAGCGCGGTCTCCGTGAGGCGAGGGGAGGTCGCCGGATGGGGTAGCGTATCAAGGGCGATGCGGAGATTCCGTGGCGACGGGTCGGCCGAGGCGGAGCACGGGTTCGACCGCCCGCGGGGCACGCCCGGCAAGACCACGCGCACTGAAGGGCTGCCCGTGCAGCGCAAGGCGGCGGACGGCGGCTCGCCGGTGGTCCAGCGCAAGGACAGTGCGCCGGAAGCCGCGGCCCCCGCCGAGGATCCGTTCGCGCTCCATCTGCTCGACCAGCGGCCCGACGAGGGCAAGCCCGACGAGGACTGGAAGCCGGCGATCGGCAAGAACACCACCGCGCTCAAGGGCGTGTACGGGGACTTCTCCGTGGAGCACGGCCTGACCAGCGCACCTGATCCCAGCAAGGCCGACGGCTGGGGTGACTACTTCCTCAAGATCGAGATGACTCCCAACGCGAAGGTGGGCACGAGCAAGATCGCCTTCATCCAGGTGGTCCGGCGTGGCGAGGTCAGCGGCGCCTGGCATACCAAGTCCAGCGATCCGTACATGGGCGCCGAGCGCGCCAAGCGCACCGACGCGAAGAGCGGCTTCAAGGTCGACCGCTACGACGCGACCAAGGCCAAGACGCCGTTCTACGGGTTCAACAAGTCCGCAACGGGCGCGGTCGCGCCGGGCGCCAACACCGCCATCGGCGAGCACGGCGGGGCCAAGGCGATGCTCAAGGACGTGCCCGGTGTCGGCCCGAATCCCGAGAACGCCGAGTTCGTCGCCACCGCCACCGACACGACCGACGGGACGCAGTTCGACGCGGTGAAGTGGGGCTTCAAGTATGAAGCCTCGAGCAAGACCTACGCCGAAGTGACGCCGACGCTCGTGCTTGCCGGCTCCACCGAGATCGCGGGCCGCGATCGCGCGATCAAGAAGTGGAACGACGACGTCGCGACCGGCGACATCGACAAGGTCCCGGTCAAGGACGATCCGGTCGCGGTTGCCAAGATCCTGCAGACGGCGATGAGCGGCATCGGGACCGACGAGGCGACGATCTTCGCCACACTCAAGCCGATCACCAGTCCTGACCTGCGCAAGCGCGTCGCCGCGTGTTATCAGATGGAGACCGGCAACTCGCTCGCCTCCGATCTCAAGTCCGAGCTGTCGGGGGATGACCTGAAGAAGGTCGCCGACTGGACCACGTGATCCGCGCGTACGCCGCCTTCCTGGGTTGCCTCTTCTGTCTGCTGGCGTGCGGCCGCGGTGCTGCACCACCAGCGAAGGACGTCATGTCGCCCGAACCCGTCGCCGAGATGAAGCGTCACCTCGCCGCTGCCAAGGCGCAGAGCTCGACCCAGGTCGAGGCGGCGTCGCTGCCGGCGCGCGCCGAGGTCGAGGCCTTGGTCGGCGCCAACCCCGACGCGCGCTGGACCGCGCTCTCCGACGAGGAGCGGTTCTTCCTGTTCGAGCTGAGCCCGGACGCACGCACCGCGGCGTCGAGCGACGAGGTCGCGCGCGCGTATTGCGCCGGTCTCACCGCGGTCGTCGCCGACTGGTGGGGCCTGCCGGGCCAGGCGACCAGCGGCCTGCAGGCGCGGTTCGTCGCCGCGGGTCGCGCCGTCGCGCCCTGCCTGCGACCGCTCGTGTCGGCGACCGCCGCACTGCGCTACAAGGACGGCGAGTCCAACTCGCTCGCGCATGATCACGCCTGGGTCCTCGGCGATCTGGCCGCCGGGCTGGCCGCCGCCGTGATCGCAGAGTCGTTCGATCCGTCGCTGCCGGCCGATGCGCGCGCGGCACGCCGGGGCGAGATCGCCGCCGCGCTCACCGCGATGGAGTGACACCGCGGCGTGACCCGCTTGATCGCGTGGGCGATTGCGCGGCCCGAAAATGACGAAGCGCCCGGGTGGGCGCTGCACGCGGTCGGGTAGGACCGTTCGTCTTGTGCTGGTGACCCCAAAGGGACTTGAACCCTTGTTTTCGGCGTGAGAGGCCGACGTCCTAGACCGCTAGACTATGGGGCCGAGACCGCTGTTACGCGGGTGGTGCTTTGTGCCAGACGGAGGGGACTCCGTCAAGCCCAACGCCGTGATCGAGGTGGTTCGGGGACTTGGATTCGAACCAAGATAGTCAGCTCCAGAGACTGACGTCCTGCCATTAGACGATCCCCGATTGTCATGTCACCCACCGGGATGGGCGACGGGTGAATCTCTACTCGGTCGACCGCGGCTCGTCAAGGGGGCGCGGGACCACGGAAATCCAGGTGACGCCGCCGGCCCGCCAGACGTGAACCGCGAGCCATTCCCCGGCCTTGTCGGTGCGGACGAAGCGCATGACGTCGACGCCGCGGACCCGGTACGGGCCGATGGCGTCCACCGGGATCCCGTCGGCCCGCCACCGCTTCGCGTAGTGGTCGACGGTGGCGCGGAAGCCGAGGCCCGAGACGTGGCGGCCCTCGGCGGCGCGGGTGCCGCGGGGCAGGGGCACGCCGTGATCGTCGGCGCGTGCGGGGCTGGTCGCCGAGGCCGAGGCGATCGCGAGGATCGCGTAGATGGCGGCCCGGGCCCACACGCGCGGCACGTGGCTACGCTACCATGCGCGCCGGAGGGACTCATGCGCACGCTTTCCATCGCGCTGTTCGCGGCGATCTGTACGCTCGCCGCCTGTAAGAAGAAGGAAAACGCGGCCGGCAGCGGTACGGCCACTGCGACTGGCGCCGCGACCGGAACCGGCGCGGCCACGGCGACCGGGGCCGACCCGGGCA
>JAIOII010001126.1 GCA_019912685.1 Kofleriaceae bacterium | reverse complement strand
CCGCTGCATGAGCGCCTGCGGCGACGGCGAGCTGCCGGCGCGCGGGCGCCCGCCCGGGAGCTCGTACGGGTGACCCTCGATCACCGGGATCTCGCGGCGGATGAGCCTCTCGATCGCGCGGAGCAGATCGCCCTCCTCCTCGTCGCAGAACGACAGCGCGAACCCCGAGGCGCCGGCGCGCGCCGTGCGGCCGATGCGGTGCACGTACGTCTCCGGGACCTCGGGCAGATCGAAGTTGACGATGTGGGTGACGTCGTCGATGTCGATGCCGCGCGCGGCGATGTCGGTCGCCACCAGCACGCGGTTCTGGCCGCTCTTGAACTGCGCGAGCGCGCGCTCGCGCGCCCCCTGCGACTTGTTGCCGTGGATGGCCGCGGCGCCGATGCCGCTCTTCTCGAGGTGATCGGCGACGCGGTTGGCGCCGTGCTTGGTGCGCGTGAAGACGAGGACGCGGCGCATGGCGACGTCGCGCAGGACGTCGACGAGCATGGACCGCTTGTCCGCCTTGCGGACGAAGGCGACCTCCTGCTCGATGCGGTCGGCCGTCGACGACACGGCGGCGACGGCGACCTGCACCGGATCGTGGAGGAGCACGTCGGCGAGCTGCTGCGCCTCGGGTGGCATGGTCGCCGAGAAGAACAGCGTCTGCCGCCTCGGCGGCAGGAGCCGGATCACGCGGCGCACGTCGTGGATGAAGCCCATGTCGAGCATGCGGTCGGCCTCGTCGAGGACGAACACCTCGAGGCGCGCGACGTCGAGGAAGCCCTGCCCGGCGAGGTCGAGGAGCCGCCCGGGCGTCGCGACCAGGATGTCGACGCCGCGCCGCAGCGTCTGCTTCTGCGGCTCCATGCCGACGCCGCCGAAGATGACGGAGACCGTGAGCCGCAGGTGCCGGCCGTACGTCGTGAAGCTCTCGCCGATCTGCGACGCGAGCTCGCGTGTAGGTGTGAGGACGAGGCAGCGGATCGGTCTCGTGCCGCGCGCCTGTCCCTCCGGCTTACGGTTCCACAGCCCCTGTAGGATGGGGAGCGCGAACGCCGCCGTCTTGCCCGTGCCGGTCTGCGCGAGCCCGAGCAGGTCACGCCCGGCGAGCACGTGCGGCACACACTTCGCCTGGATCGGGGTCGGACGCTCGTAGCCTTCCTCGGCGACGGCGCGCGCGATCGGCTCGATCAGGCCGAGATCGGCGAAGCGCTCGGGTAACGGTTCTTTCACGGGGCGCGCAACTTGCCATGCCTGGCCGCCGTACGCCAGCCCACGCGCGTGCGAGGTGAAGCTCGTTTGCCCGGCATCGACTATCATCGAACATCGACGACGCGCCTGGCGTCGGAGCACCTGCATGACCAGCGACGGACATAACAAGACCTGGTACTCGGCGCGCCTCGTGTTCCGCTGCGACATCGGCAACCAGCCGGTTCCGTCGGACATCTACGAGGAGAGCATTCGTCTCATCCGCGCGAGCAACGAGGCCGAGGCCTCCGAGCGCGCGGCGGCGATCGGCCGCATCAACGAGCGCGACGAGCAGAGCTCCGTCGGCGAGCTGGTGCGCTGGCGCTTCGTCGGCGTCGTCGAGGTCCAGGACCTCCTCCTCCCCGACATCGCCGACGGCAGCGAGGTGTTCTCGCGCCTCTCCCGCACCGAGCCCGACCCGGAGCTCTGAGCGCGCTCGGCGCGCGCCGCAACCGGCGTATGATCGCCGCATGAGGCGGTCACTTCTCCTGCTCGCCATCGGGCTGGCCGCGTGTGGGGACAACCTCCCGCAGGTCAACGAGCTGCGCATCGTCGGCCACAGCGACCTCGGCGGGCGCGGCATGTACGCGGCGATCGCGATCGCCGGCGACATCGCGTACGTCGGCTCGCGCAACGACAAGAAGGGCATCCTCATCGTCGACGTCTCCGATCCGTCGGCGCCGGCGGTGGTCGGCGAGATCGGGCCGCCCGACGCCGCGCTGCCGCGGATGTCCCCGCGCGAGCTGCGCGTCGTGCCCGAGCTGAACCTGCTCGTCGTCCTCAACATGGTCTGCGGCGACGAGCAGCACGGCTGCGCGTCGACCGGCGTCGCCGAGGAGGAGAACCTCCGCTTCTTCGACATCACGGATCGGCTCGCGCCGGTCGCGCTGTCGACCGTGCCGATCGTCGGCGGGCTGCGCACCGTGCGCACCCCGCACGAGTTCTACCTCTGGCGCGACGGCGCGCGCGTCCTGGTCTACATCGCGGCGCCGCCGGGCCCGCCGTCGATCGAGGTGCTCGACGCGACCGACCCGCGCAACGTCGTCCGCGCCGCGCAGTGGGATCCGACGCGCGAGGGCGTCGTGCGGCTGACCGACGATCACGCGATCCACTCGGTCGGCGTCTCGCCCGACGGGCGCACGATGTACGTCTCGCACCTGAAGGCGGGGCTGCTCCTCGCCGACGTCTCCGATCTGGCCAGCGTGCACCTCATCACGCCGCCCGACCAGGCGCTGACGTGGCCGCCGCTCACGTCGAAGGGGCCGCACTCGGCGGTGCCGCTCGTCGGGCGCGAGCACCTGCTGGTGCTGACCGAGGAGGTCTATCCGGTGCCGCTGGGCCCGGGCTGCCCGTGGGGCTACCTGCGCACCGCCGACGTGTCGGATCCGACGCGGCCGGTCCTGCTCGGCGAGTTCAAGCTGCCGGAGAACGATCCGGCGTACTGCGCCGGCGTCGCGGTCGACGCCAGGATCGCGTTCACCGCGCACAACGTCACGACGACGACGAACCTGGCGCTCGTCACCTGGTACGCCGGCGGGCTGCACGTCGTCGACGTCTCCGACCCGGCGCAGCCGACGGCCCTCGCCGAGCTGCGCCCCGAGCCGGTGCCCGCCGTCGAGTACGAGGATCCGACGCTCGGCGGCCACCTGGTGTCGATGTGGAGCTACCCGGTCGTGAAGGACAAGCTCGTCTACGTGATCGACTCGCGCAACGGCCTCTACGTGCTCGAGTACCGCGGCAAGTTCGAGGAGGAGCTCGCGGCCGACGCGTTCTTCGAGGGCAACAGCAACCTGTGACGCGGAGCCTGTCCCGTTCGCCCTGAGCGAGCGAAGCGAGTCGAAGGGCGAGCCCCGCCCGTTCGCCCTGAGCCCTGAGCTCTGAGCCCTTCGTTCAGATCCGGCGACGAGGCGGCCCGCGGCGGCGGCCGGCGCGGGGCCGGATCGCTC
>JAIOII010001125.1 GCA_019912685.1 Kofleriaceae bacterium | reverse complement strand
ATCCCGAGGCCGCCGAGGCGAGCCGTCAGATGGAGGCGATGACCGCGGGGGCCGTCGACGGCGCGCGGCTCATGGCGTTCGCGCCCGCGCGCCTCGCCGGGATCGAGCGCAGCCACCGGCTCGAGCAGGTGTTCGCGGTGGCGGCGTCCTACCAGCTCGACGACGGCACCTACGCCAACCTCGACATCAAGAACACCTTCCGCCGCGGCGGCATCGAGCTCGAGGACGCCCTCATGCGGGCGTGCAAGCGCACCGAGAAGGTCGCCGGCCACGTCGCGTGCGTGATCGTGAAGCCGGACCGCACGTCGTTCCACTGGGACCTGCCCGACCGGCTGACGGTCGACCTGTCGGCGCCGAGCGAGAAGCTCGCGCGCACGATGGCGGCCGAGCTGCCGCTCGCCGCGATCGCCGCGCTGTCGAAGGCGCCGACCGAGCCGTGAGCGTCGCTACGACGCGAGCTCGAAGCGCAGCTCGACGTCGCCGATGCGGAGGACGTCGCCGGGCGCGAGCTCGGCGGCGTTGACGCGGGCGCCGTTCACCAGGACGCCGTTGGTCGAGCCGAGGTCCTGGAGCACGTAGCGATCGTCGACGAAGAGGATGCGCACGTGCGCGCGCGAGAGCGACGCGCTCGCGATCTGCACCTCGTTGCCGGCGCTGCGGCCGATCACGGTCTCGGTGTAGAGCTCGAAGGTCTGGCCGGCGACCTCGGGCGAGAGGCCGACGAGGCGCGCGGGCACCGCGGCCCGCTGCTTCTCCTGGGCGCGCGACATCTTCGCCATCATCGTCGCCTTGCGCTGGTGCATCTTCTCGGCGTCGCTCGACGCGCGCTCGTAGTTGAGCGCCTCGTCGACCAGCTGCTCGCGCAGCTCGGCGAGGGGCGAGCCGTCGTCGGCGACGAACCCGGGCAGCGCGTCGATGCGGGCGATCATCGCGCGCAGGAGCGTGACCGCCGCCGGCGTGCTGCCGCGGTCGGCGTGGGCGCGCGCCTCGGCGCGGGCCCCGTCGGCCTGCACGAAGACCACGTCGCGCTGGGCGTCCGCGTCGACCGACGGCGCCCCGGCGCGCACGTCGACGTCGAGGCTCGCGGTCACGCGATGGGTCGCGCCGTCGGGCGAGCGGCCAGTGAGCACGAACGACGCCAGGTGCCCGCGCGTCGCGCGCGCGCCGAGATCGAGCGCGAGCTCGACGGCGAGCTTGCGCCCCAGGTCGACGAAGATGTCGCCGATCGGAGCGCGCACGCCGCCCTTGCCGTGGCGGAGCGGCGCGGCCGGCAGGAGCTGCACGAGCTCGACGCCCTCGCCGAGCTCGATCGCGAGCTCGAGCTGGTCGGCGACGATGCCGCCGTGCGCGAGCGCCGCGCGCGCCAGGTCGACGCGCGCGATGCGCGGGTCCGGCACGTACGCATAGCTGCCCGACCCGGCGGTGGCCAGGGCCGACAGGACGTCCTCGTCGTGGTGGAGCCCGAAGCCGAGCGACGACACGCCGATCGAACCGAGGCTCGACACGAGCCCCGCGAGCTGCGTCGCCGACGAGAAGCCGATGTTGGGCCGACCGTCGCTGAGGACGACCATCACGCGGCGCAGCCCGGCGGGCGCCGTCACCAGGACGCCGGCGCCGACCTCGATCCCCCCCTGCATGTTGGTGCTGCCGTCGGTGCGCGCGCCGACGAGCGACGCCTTGACCGCGGCCTTGCCCCCGTCGTCGGTGCGCGTGAGCCCGCAGCGCACGCCGGCGTGCGTGCCGAACGTGACGATCGCGAGCTGGTCGCGCGCGTCGAGCAGGTCGGCGACGATCTCGCAGCTCGCGAGCGCGTGCTCGAGCGGCGGGCCGTTCATCGACCCCGAGACGTCGATCACCAGCGCGACGGCGAGCGGCGCGCGCTCGCGCTCGAGCGCCTCGCCCTTCGGCTCGACGTCGATCGCCGCCCACATCGTCGACTTCCCCGGCGACACGCCCAGGTGCTCGCCGCGCACGCGCAATCCCATTGGTGTACTCATGACACTAAGCTAGCCGACCGCCTGGAATCGCGCCAGGGAAAACTTCAGCGTATGGTTCCGGCCATGGCACGAGGCCGCTCCCGGGGCCGCATCCTGGCGACGAAGTGGGGCATGAACCCCAACTCGTCGAGCCTCGGCGTCGACGTCACCTTCCTCCTCTTCGGCGCGTCCGCGCTGGCGTTCGCGACGCCCGTCATCGCGGCGCTCCTGCGCCTCAAGAAGAAGCCGGCCGAGACGCGCGAGTGACCGAGCGACACAGCCGGCTCGAGGCCTTCGGCGCGATCGTGCAGCTCGCGCGCCCGCGGGCGCTCGTGTTCGTCGACCGTGATCGCGCGCGCTCGCTCGGCCTCGGCGCGACGAACGGCGAGTGGGCCGACTCGCGCGCCGATGGCGCGCTCGGCGAGGCGCCCTTGTCGGCGCCGCTCGAGGCGCACCTCCAGCTGACGAACCATTGCACCGCCGGGTGCACCGGCTGCTACACCGGCGCGAGCGCCGCGGCCGGCGCGAACGAGCTCGGCCTCGACGGCTGGAAGCTCGCGCTCGACGAGCTCGCCCGCCG
>JAIOII010001124.1 GCA_019912685.1 Kofleriaceae bacterium | reverse complement strand
CACCGACGCCGAGCGGGCCTCGCCGGCATCGATGGTCGCGGCGATCGCGCGCGCGACGGCGGCGCGGTCGGGCGCCGCCATGCGAAGCAGCGCCGCCGATCGCCCGAGCCGCGCGAGGTGTGCCTCGCCGTCGCAGAGCCGCCCGCCCTCGACGCGCACGACCTCGAACACGTGATCCCCCCAGAGGAAGCCGCGGTCGGTGATCGGCACGCGCGCCTCGTCGAGAGGCACGACCGCTCCGTCGATCCACGCCATGGCACGCACGGTGATATATGGTCGCACCAGTGGCCGCCTCCCGCACCCTCATCATCGTGCCCACGTACAACGAGCGCGAGAACGTCGAGGAGGTCGCGCGCCACTTCCTCGCGCCCGTGCCGCAGGCGCACATCCTGTTCGTCGACGACAACTCGCCCGACGGCACCGGCGAGATCCTCGATCGCCTCGCCGCCGACGACAAGCGCCTGCACGTGCTCCACCGCGCCGGCAAGCTCGGCCTCGGCACCGCGTACCTCGAGGGCTTCGCGTGGGGCCTCGCCCGGGACTACGACCTCTTCTTCGAGATGGACGCGGACTTCAGCCACGATCCGACGTACCTGCCCGGCATGATCGAGCTCGCCGAGGGCGGGGCCGACGTCGTCGTCGGCTCGCGCTGGGTCGCCGGCGGCGGGACCCGCAACTGGGGCCTCGGGCGCCGCATCATCTCCCGCGGCGGCAGCTTCTACGCCCGCACCGTCCTCGGGATCGGCGTCCGTGACGTGACCGCCGGCTTCGTGTGCTGGAAGCGGAAGGCCCTCGAGGCGATCGATCTGCAGTCGATCACGTCGAACGGCTACGGGTTCCAGATCGAGATGAAGTTCCGGGCGATCTCGGCCGGCCTGAAGCTGGTCGAGACCCCCATCATCTTCGTCGATCGGCGCGTCGGCCAGTCCAAGATGTCCGGGCGTATCGTCTCGGAAGCAATGCGGATGGTCTGGGGGCTACGCTTCAAGGGGTGATCGCGGACGTCGGGAGTCCGTGATAGGGTCGGCACCAGGCAATGAAGATCTTGCGGTTGCGCATCAAGAGCCACGACGAGTGGCAGACGTGCCTGACCGAAGGGGGCACGAGCGGGGCGATCTTCGTGCCGACAACCGAGCCGCTCACGGCCGGTGATGACGTCGTTGTCGAGATCGCCTCGCCGGGTCTGCCGAACAAGGTTCTCATCCGCGGCGCGGTCGACGCGTGGCGTCCAGCGCTGCCGCGGCTCCGCGTGCGCGCGGGCGCGACGGTGCGCTTCGCCGACGCCGAGAGCCACAAGCGCGAGTTCGTGTCGGAGGCGCTCGCCGGCCAGCGGCCGGACGCGCCTCGCCGTCGGCACGATCGGTTCCCGGTGACGGTGAACGTTCGCTATCGCATCGGGCAGAACCCCGAGACCCACGAGAGCACGCTCTGCGAGATCAGCGCGGGCGGCGGCATGTTGACGACCGATCGGCCGCTGCCGATGGGCCAGGACGTGATCGTCGAGATCGCGCCGCCCGGCTCGGTCGCGCCGATGACGATCCAGAGCCGCGTCAGCTACCACGTGCCCAGCGGCGGCACCGGCCTCAAGTTCCTCTACCGCGACGGCGACGGCTCGCGGCGCCTGCGCGAGCTGGTGCGCCGGCTCGTCGCCGACTAGGGGCGCGATGGCGCGCGACCACTTCGAGCGGATCGAGGGCGAGGCCCGGCCGCTCGAGGAGCTGTTGCCGGCGCTCGCCGAGGCGCACGGCCTCGGCGAGGTCATGCGCCAGCACCGCGTGATCATCGAGTGGCACCACCTCGTCGGTCCGACGATCGCGCGCGTGACGGCGCCCGACGGCCTGCACCGGGGCGTGCTCTCCGTGTGGGTCAAGAGCTCGCCGTGGATGCAGGAGCTCCGCGCCATGAAGGCGCAGGTGATCGCCGACATCAACCGCGGCCTCGGCGATCCACCGCTCGTCAGCGATCTGCGCCTGCACTTCGGCGGCGCCCGCATCGTCGCGGCCGACGATCCGGTCGCGGAGCTGCGCCGGTGGATGAACCGGCGCAAGCGGCCCGCGCCGCTGCCGGCGACGCCGGCCGGTCCGCTGCGGGCCGAGCAGATCGCGCGCGAGGCGGGGCGGGTCGAGGACGACGAGCTGCGCTCGATCATCCAGCAAGTGCGCACGCGCTGGGACCGCTGACGCCGTTCAGAGCGCGGCGCGGAGCTCGCCGACGAGCTCGGCGACGGC
>JAIOII010001123.1 GCA_019912685.1 Kofleriaceae bacterium | reverse complement strand
TCCTTCTTGCCGCCGCCGCCCGACGAGACCGCGACGACGACGATGCCGCCGACGACGACCAGGCCGAGCAGCGCGAAGATCCAGCCCTTCTTGCCGCCGGTCGGGACGTCGACGATCTGCGCGTCGCGCCCGAAGACGAAGTCCTCGCCCGCCTCGACGAAGCGCAGGCGCACGTGGCCGAGGTCGACGATGTCGCCGCGGCGCAGCTCGACCTTGCCGTAGTCCTCGTTGTTGACCCGCACGCCGTTCGACGACTGCAGGTCCATGATCGTGTAGCGCCCGGTGTCCGCCTCCCGGACGACCTTGGCGTGGTTGCGGCTGATCGAGCGGTGGTTGACGACGATGTCGTTCTCGTCGGTCCGCCCGATCACCATCTGCTGCTTGGTCAGCTGGAACTCGCGCCCGGCGAAGTTCGACGACAGGACGACGAGCCGCGCGTTCCCCGCGACCGGGGTCATCGGCACGGCGGTCGCGGCGCGCGCGCCCGGATCGGTGTCGGCGAGCGCCATCTGCGGCACCGCCGGCACCGGCTGCGGCGTCGCCGCGCGTCCGAGCGTCGCGGCGTCGAGCCGCTCGATCGGCTGGGTGCGCGCGTCCTCGTAGGGGACGGGCTGCTCCGCGCCTTCGGCCTT
The DNA here is from genome assembly GCA_019912685.1 of Kofleriaceae bacterium. Lineage (GTDB taxonomy): Bacteria > Myxococcota_A > Polyangia > Haliangiales > Haliangiaceae > UBA2376. The sequence continues at coordinate 2,010 of JAIOII010001123.1, read as the reverse complement.
CAGCTCGATCAGGTAGTCGCCGATCTGGACCCGATCGCTGATCGACAGGACCGTGCGCTGCGAGATCCGGGTGCCGTTGACGCGCACGCCGTTGTAGCTGCCGAGGTCCTCGATCGCGACCGCGCCGTTGGCGCGGCTGATCTTGGCGTGCTTGCGCGAGACGTTGCGCTCGGTCAGGCGGATGGTGTTGCCCTCCTTCCGACCGATCGTGATCTCGTCGCGGATCAGGGGTACGACCGTCGTCTTCCCCTCGTCGTCTTGGATCACCAGCTTGAACATCTGGCCTGTCGTCTCCGCTAGATGTGCTTACTTCGACCCCAGCCAGCCACGAGCTGTTTGGTAGGCAATCCGAAGCTGATAGTCCTCAGCGAGCCGGGCTTCGAGTATGTCATGGCTCCCACCGGGTTTTCCACTCGGCTCGGGAGATGCGTCACCTTTCGTCCCACCTGCGACCACCAGCTCCGGCTCGAACTCGGGGACCTCGATGTCGGGCGTGATCCCGCGCCCCTCGACCTGATGACCGGACGGCGTCAGGTACCGGTGCGTCGTCAGCTTGAGCCCCGAGCCGTCGATCAGATCGAAGTACGTCTGAATGGCACCCTTGCCATAGGTGCGCATGCCGATGACCGTCGCGCGCTTGTGGTCCTGGAGGGCGCCGGCGAGGATCTCGGCCGCCGAGGCGGTCTCGGCGTTGACGAGCACGATGACGCGGCTTCCGACGGCGAGCCCGCCCGCCTTCGCCATGTGGGTCTCGACGGCATCGGTCCGGCCGCGGATGGTGACGATGAGCCCCGACTCGAGGAACTGATCGGCGATCGCGATCGCCTGCTCGAGCAGCCCGCCCGAGTCGGTGCGCAGGTCGATGATGATGACGCGCGCGGCCTTGGCCCGGTCGAGCGCGCCGAGGGCGAGGGCAGCGTCGGCGGCGGTCGCCTCCTGGAAGCGGCGGATCGAGACGTAGCCGATGCCGGGCGCGAGCGCCTCGTGCAGGACCGACGGCACCTTGATCTGCGCGCGCACCATGTCGGCAGGCGCCGGCCGGGCGCCCGGACGCAGGAACTCGACCTTCACGCGCGTGCCCGACGGGCCGCGCAGCTTGCCGTCCCAGTAGCGCTCGTCCTTGATCGCGGTGCCGTCGGGGTTCACCGTCGCCACGCCATCGATCGTGAGGATGCGATCGTCGACCTGGATGCCGGCCTTCTCGGCGGGCGACCCGGCGAGCACCTCGTCGACGATCGGCCACTCCTTGGCGTCCGGCATCGCGTCGTCGTCGCCGCCGGGGCCGAGCAGGAGCCCGACGCCCGGGAACTCGCCGTCGGTGTCCTCGCGCAGGCGCCGGTACTCGGCCGGCGAGAAGAAGGCGGAGTACGCGTCGAGCGACGTGAGCATCCCGCGCGCGGCGGCGTAGAGGAGCTTGCGCTCGTCGACGGGCTCGACGAACTGGTTCGAGACGTACGAGAGCGACTGCGCGAACGTGTCGAGCGTCTTGTAGCGCGTGGCTTCCGGACGCTTCGGCGCGGCGACGGCGCCCACCGCCGCGGCGATGGCTACGCCCGCAGCGAAGGCAGCGGCGTGCGACGCGCGGGACACGCGACCATGGTATCGCGGTTTCAGTACGGATCCAGCAGGAGCTGGGCGATCGCGACGCAGTAGGCGGCGAACCCGATCCCGAAGAGGATCATGGCGACCGCCAGATAGCGCGCCTTCTGGTCGCGCAGGGCGAGGCCGCGCGCGAGCGTGGTCTCGGCGTCGTCGCCGAGGATCTGGGAGAGCCAGCGCAGGCGCAGGACGCCGCCGATCGCGGTGAGCGCCGCCGCGAGCACGACGAGGATGCCGGCGACGATCGAGTAGCGGGCCGCCGCGCCGCTCTGGGCGATGGCGCGGCCGGAGAAGCCGGTGACCGTGATGACGATGCCCGACAGCGAGAGCAACACCTGCGTGCGCAGGACGAGCACGGCGAGCTGGCGCTCGACGAGCTCGTAGGCGGCGCGGTGATCGCCGCCGACGATG
>JAIOII010001122.1 GCA_019912685.1 Kofleriaceae bacterium | reverse complement strand
GCACCTCGGCGCCGCCGCGCACGCCCCACTGCCCGCGGCTGCCGAGCGCGCGCCGCAGCGTCACGCCGCCGGCGTAGCGATCGCCGGCCTGGTAGCCCTTGCCGTTCTCGTAGACGACCTGCTGCGTGAAGGCGAAGCCGCCGAGCCGCCACGCGCCCCAGCGCTTCCCGACGTCGGCGCCCAGCACCGGGTTCACGGTGCCGGTCCCGAGCTGGATGTGCTGGTGCGCGAGGTCCATGTCGCCGAGCGCGAACGGATCCTCCTCGGTGCGCCCGAGCGGCACGGTCACGCCGCCGCGCACGCTCCACATCACGCCGCGCGTCGTCCCGCTGGCCGCGGCCATCACCATCGGATCGCCGAGGCCGCTCACCCTCTCGTCGCGGTGGTGGATGCCGTCGCGCACGAGCTCGACCTCGGTGCCGGCCATGTCGAGGTACGTGATCTCCGTCTGCACCACGCGGATCGGCACGAGCAGCGAGGCGGAGAGCCACGCGTTCACGCCGTAGTCGACGCCGAGCCGGGTCTCGTTCACCACGAGCGACTGGTCGTGCACGATGTCGATCTCGCCCCGACCGACGACGTCGTCGTGATCGTCGTGCCGCGTCTCGACGTACGTCCCCAGCCCGAGCAGGCGCACCACGACCTGGCCCGGTGAAAGCCGCTCGTCGTCGACCCTCCCGACCGGGAGGTTGGGATTGCTTCAACCCGCTCAAGCACCGCCGGCGCGCACCATGCGCGGGTCGACCCCGAGCACGGCCAGCGCGGCGGCGAGCGTCAGCGCTCGTCGGAACTGCATCGCGGCACTCTACCGCAAGGCCAGCTCGGGCGCCGCCTGGCCGCGGTGCGCGAACGTGCCGTTCTGCTGGTAGCGCTTGCGCTGGAGGAGGTTGAGCGCGACGCGCGAGCGCCACCCGAGGTAGCTGCGCGTGAACGTCGAGACCTGCTTGGGATCCATGTACGGGTTCTTGAGCCCGCCGACCGCGACCAGCGTGAGCACCTGCTCGGCGACCGAGACCGGGCAGCCCTCGAGGCGGATGTGCGACGACGAGCGCGTCGCCGCCGCCTTGGCCGTCGTCGTGCCGAGCTTGGCGAAGATGTCGTCGTGCCGGGCGTGGTGGGGATCGAGCGTCGAGCGATCCTTGTACTTCGACTGGATCTGCACGAGCTTGCCCTGGAGCTGGCCCTTCCACTCGGCGCAGTCGCCGATGAAGACGACCTTCTCGCCGGGGCCCGCCGCGATCGGCCCGTCGTACTTGCCGAAGACGACGTGCATGCGCGGCATCTTCTTGTCGGTGTCCTTGTCGTAGACGCGGAGGATCTCGATCGCCTCCTCGATCGCGCCCGGGCACCCGCCCCAGCAGTAGTCGGAGTGCTCGACCTCGGGCGGCGGACCCGCGTACGCCGTGATGTTCGTGCCCTCGAAGTACTTCTCGACGCGGATGAGCCCGACCTTGAAGCCCTTGGCGCGCGCCTGGGCCTCCTCGAACGAGACGTCGCCCGTCACCTTGATCCTGGAGAGGTCGGTCGTGCCGAAGCCGTAGTCCTCGGCGAGCCGGATGTGCTCGACGCTGCGCGGGTCGAGCCCGATCATCGCCGAGCACACCGCGTCGAACGCGACCTGGCTGTTGCCCATGATGATGAGGCCGAGCGGGAAGGGCGTCGGCGTCAGCATGCGCCCCTCGCCTGCGGTGATGCCGTCGACCGCGATGAACTGCGGCTGGATGATGAACTGGAGGTCCGCGATCTTCTCGTTGAGCTTGTGATCGTGATCGATGAGGCGGTGGCGGTCGTCCTGGATGCCGATGTAGTTCTTCATCGAGAACGTCACGGTCGTCCACGGGTGCGCCTTGAACTTGGGCATGTTCACGAAGAAGTCGGCGCGCGCGATCGGCTCGGGCGTGAACAGGTAGTCGCGCAGGCGGTTCGGGTGCGTGAGCGGGATCTCGACCTGCGGCTCCTCCTCGAAGTAGTAGCGCTTCACGCCCTTGTGCCGCGCCACCATCGCCTCCCAGCCCGACTGCTCGAACGAGAGCCGCGTGGGCACCGTGATGCCGCAGCGCTCGCCGACCGCGAGCTCCGTCATCGACCCGCCGCCCACGTCCTGGAGCGCGCGCAGCATGCCCTCGCCGCACTCGGGGCGCGTGAACGCGTACGGGAACATCTCACCCGCCGCGACCAGGTTCGGCTTGAGGAGCGTGCGGCCGAACGGCCGCAGGCCCAGCTCCTCGAGCCCCTCGCGGTAGATCTTGCGCAGGGACTCGGCGTCGTAGTCCTTGCAGGCGCGGATGATGACGCGGGGCTCGGCGGGGATGCGCATGCCCGCGAGCTTACCGCCGCGTGCCGTCACCGACCAAGGGTCAATAAGGTGCGAGGAACATTCAGGGACACGCAGGATCGCGTGCGGTTGCACAGATCCGTTCGCGGATCGGTGCGTTTCACCTCCCCATCACCCAGGGGAGAGTCATGTCCAGGATCCAGCTCGTCTCGGCCGCGTGCGCGCTCGCGCTCGGCGGCCTCGCCGGAATCAGAAGCGCCGCCGCGCAGCCGATCGCGGGGCCAACGCCGCCGCCGCCGCCGTCGCCCAGGGCGCCGGACGTCATCGTCGACATCGACGTCGGCGAGCCGATCATGATCGCGGATCAAGACGGCAAGGCGTACATCGAGATCGCGATCACCGGCTTCGAGAGCGCGGGCACGCGCGCGCCGGTGAACCTCGCGCTCGTGATCGACCGCTCGGGGTCGATGCGCGGCGATCGCCTCGAGAAGGCGAAGACGGCGGCGCTCATGGTGGTCGACCGGCTCGGCCCCGAGGACGTCCTCTCGGTGGTGACGTTCGACTCGAACGTCGAGGTGCTCGTGCCCGCCGGCAAGGTGAAGGACCCGGCGGCGATCCAGCGGGCGATCATGGCGATCTCGGATCGCGGGCAGACCGCGCTCTACGACGGCGTCAACACCGGGCTCGGCCAGCTGCGCGAGCACCTGGTGAAGACGCACGTGAACCGGCTCATCCTGCTCTCGGACGGGCAGGCCAACGTCGGGCCGAGCTCGCCGGCGGAGCTCGCGCAGCTCGGCGTCGAGGCCGGCAAGCTCGGCATCCCGGTGACGACGATCGGCCTCGGCCTCGGCTACAACGAGGACCTGATGACGCAGCTCGCGCTGTCGAGCGACGGCAACCACGGGTTCGCCGAGACGCCGGGGCAGCTGGAGACGATCTTCGCCAACGAGCTCGGCGACGTGATGTCGGTGGTCGCCAACGACGTGATCATCGAGATCGAGCTGGCGCCCGGCATCACGCCGGTGCGCGGCCTCAACCGTCCGATCTCGATCAACGGGCGCAAGGCCGAGCTCAAGCTCAACCAGATCTACGGCAAGCAGCGGAAGAACGTGATCGTCGAGGTCGCCGTGCCCAAGGGCGCGGCCGGCAAGACGCGCAAGCTCGCCGACGTGAAGGTCGCGTACCGCAACCTGGCGACGAAGAAGACGACGAAGGTCGCCGAGCCGGTCACCGTCGCGTTCGACAGGTCGCGCGCCGCCGTCGACAAGCGCGCCAACCAGCGCGTGATGGTCGGCGTGACCGAGGCTCTCGCCAACGAGCGCCAGAAGCAGGCGATCGCGCTGCGCGACGCCGGCAAGCGCGAGGAGGCGAAGAAGATGCTCGAGGCGAACGCGGCCTACCTGCGCGCCGAGGGCCGGAAGCGCAACTCCGACAAGCTCGACAGCTTCGCCGCGGAGGCCGCCGCCGACGCCGAGGAGGTCGAGAACGACGCCTCGTGGAACGCCAAGCGCAAGGGCATGACGAAGTCGACGCACGCCAAGGCGGCGTCGCAGAGCTGGTAGCCGGGCGAACGGCCCGCGCGGGGCGGGGCGGGGCG
>JAIOII010001121.1 GCA_019912685.1 Kofleriaceae bacterium | reverse complement strand
CGTCCAAGCCGCGCGCGGCGCGCGGCTTGGACGTGGTGCGCTTGAGCGTCGTGGCGATGGCCTTCTCGGCCGCCGCGAACGCCTCGGACTCGGTCGCGGCTTGCTTCTCGACGACGATGGGCTCCAGACCGTCGAGCATGAGCTTGATGCGGCAGACGTTGTCGACGCCGCCCTTGGGTCCGTTCGCGTCCTCGAAGCGGACGGTCGCGCGCGACACGCGCGCCGACGCGACGAGCCGGCGGGCGAGCGTCGAGCGCACGCGCGCCTCGAAGCCGTCGCCGAGCTTCTTCGGCGCGCGGATCACGATCGGGGTCGAGCTGGATTTCGTTGTGGCCATCCCGGAGGCTAGCCCACTCCGTCAACGTTGCGAGCCTCGGAGGAACGCACGGTACGCGTCCTCGATCCGGGCCGCGAGGTAGCGGGCGTGGTCGGCTCGGCGAACGCGGGCCACGACGACGACGCCGTCGGTCGTATCGATCCGGACCTCGTGCGCTTCCGACGTCGGGATGGCGGAGGTGCGGCGGATGCGGCCGAGCGGAACCGAGGTCTGGTCCTGCGAGATGATGGCGCTCGACGCGATCACGAGACGCGACGATCGCGGACGACGGCGGAGCGTCCACTCGTGGAGCGCGAGGAAGGAGATGCCGGTGAGCACGCTCGCGAGCTCGAACGCGCCGGCGATGAGCGCCGTGACGATGATCGGCACCGAGACGACGGCGACGGCGGGTGAGAACGGTGAGCCCGACGGATCGTCGGCGCCGGGAAACGTGAGCTGGAGGTCCTCCGCAACCTCTGCGTCGCGGAAGGGCCCGCCGTCGAGGTGCGCGGTTCGCCGCACCACCGCGATGCCCGCCGGCGGTGCGTGCGTGAGCGCCGTCTCGTCGTCGGAACCGGCTGGCATCGGGGACACAGCGTAGCTAGCGCGACGCAACTGGTCCGAAAACGGCAACGATTGCCGCTTGTTGCGATAGGGGAGCGTGTCCCCCGTTCGCGCGACGCAAGTGGGTCGAAAAGCGGTGAGATTGCGCGCTGTTGGGGAGTAGGAGCGTGTCCCTACTTCTTGTCCCAGGCGCCGTTCTCGAGGTTCGCGACGATCTTCTCGAGCAGTCCGGGCTGCGGCTCGGGCTCGGGGAGGTTGCCGTAGATGGTCGCGATGTCGCGCTGGGGCGCGTCGTCGCCGTCGGGGGTGGCGCCGTAGCGGCCGTAGGGCTGGGCCGGCTTGCGCAGCGAAACCTGGCCGCCGCTGCCGCCCTGCGGCGCGGGCGTGATGAAGCCCTTCTTGAGGGCGGTGCCGACGCGCGCCGGGCAGCGGCACGGGTTCATCGGGTCGACGTGCTCGCAGCGCGGCGCGAGGTAGTCGCCGACCTTCTGGCGCGCACGCGAGAGGCGGACCTTGTACGCCGAGACGGTCACGCCGAGCGCCTTGGCCGCGTCCTCGTCGGGGAGCTTCATCACCTGCGCCGCGACGAAGGCCGCGCGCTCGCCGGGCGAGAGGCAGTTGACGACGCTCGTCATGCAGCCCTGCTTCAGCTCCCAGAGGAGGAAGTCGCGCTGCGGATCCGAGAGCGAGCGAACCACGTCGGTGCGCGTCGCCTCGCTGCGCAAGGTGTCGTCGAGCAGATCGAAGTTGACCTCGGGCGTGCGCGGCAGGCGCTTCTCGAGCACGTGGTTCGCGATGTGGAGGAGCCACAGCTCGGCGCGCTCGGCCTCCGCCGGCAGATCGTCGCCGCCGAGATAGGCGCGGTGAAAGACTTCCTCGACCACCCGCGACGCGCGCCCGTGGTCGAGCGTCATCCGGAAGCAGAAGTTGTAGACGCGGCGGAGATGCTGTCCGATGACAGGCTTGAACTTCTCACGCCGGCTCTTCGACAGCACGGCGGCATGATATCACGGGGGCGTGCGGCGCCTTACGGTCCTCCCCGCCCTCTTCGTCGCCACCGTGACCGGGTGTGCCCTCGACGACGGGCGCCCGCCGCTGGCGCGAATCGACATCACGCCCCCCGCCATCGTCGAGAACGACGGGTACGAGACCCTGGTGACCCTCGACGGCACGGCCTCTGCCGACCCGCTCGATGACCCGGATGGGACTGCCCGACTCACGTTCGCGTGGGAGATCCTCGACGACGAGCACCGATTCGAAGGCAGCCGCGCGAATTCACCCGCGCCGACGGTGCGCTTCTTCGGCAACCGCCCGGCGACCATCGTGCTCACGGTCACGGACGACGATGGTCTGGAAGCCACGGCCGTCGCGCACATGCAGCTGACGGTGCGCTGACGTCACTGGACGCGGACGTTCAGCGAGTAGGGGCCCGCGACCGCGGCATCCCACGAGTCGACGACGATGTAGTACGTGCCCTGCGTCGCCGTCGTGAACATGACCGTCTCGGGCCCGGAGATGACGTCGGAGCCGTCGTGGCAGGTCGGCATCAGGCTGCACGGCTGCACCAGCTCGAGCGAGATGTCCCAGCTCGTCGTCGGCGTCGCCACCGCGGTGATGGTGACGCCCGCGTTCACCGTCACCGAGTAGATCGCGTCGGGACCGTCGGGAAGGAAGCCCGTGCAGCTCGGCGGGCGCACGTCGTCGATGAGCCCCGTCGTGTTCCCCGTCACCGTGATGCCGCCCGCCTGCATGGCGCCGGCCGTGATGTCCAGCGCCTGCGCGCACGTATCCGGCACCGCGCCCGGCGGCGCGTCGACCCCGCCATCGACCGCGCTCGGCGCGTCGACGTTCGCCG
>JAIOII010001120.1 GCA_019912685.1 Kofleriaceae bacterium | reverse complement strand
CGGTCGGCTACGCCGACGGCAGGATCGCGCACAGCGTGGGACGCGACGCCGTCCACAGCGAGCCGTAGCCGACGCTCGCGCCCGCCGCGACGTGCCGGAGCTGGGCGACGTGCGTGACGAAGCGCATCGCCTGGCGGCGCGGCGCCGGCAGCGCGGCGTCGGTGCGCCAGGCGCCGTTGCCGTAGAGCGCGAGCCCGACGCGCACCAGATCGAGCCGCGCACCCGGGAACAGCATCGTGCCCGAGCTGTTCGCGGCGTGGCGCACCGCGCCGGGCGCGACGGCGCGCACGCGCTGGACGACGCCGGCGAAGCGATCGAGCTGACGCCACGTGAGGCACGCGGGCTCGCCCGGGTCGTCGATGTCGGCGTTCGCGAGGTGCGTCATCACGCCCGCGACCTCGAGGCCGAGGCTCGTCGCGCGCGCGGCGACCGCGGCTGCGTCCGCGTCCGGGACGCCGAGGCGACCCATGCCGGTGTCGACCTTCAGGTGGATCGCCATCGGTCCGGCGGCGGCGAGCTCGTCGAGGTCGCCGGCGTCGGAGACGACCGGCGTGAGCGCGCACGCCCGCATCTCGGTCGCGCCGCCGCGCTGCGCCGGGCCCATGACGAGGATCGGCGAGCGCACGCCGGCGTCGCGCAGCTGCACGCCCTCCTCGACCAGGCTCACCGCGAACGAGCCGATGACGCCGGCCGCCTCCAGCGCGGACGCGACGCCGGGCGCGCCGTGGCCGTAGGCGTCGGCCTTCACGACCGCGCAGAGCGACGTACCCGCGAGCCCGGCGATGGCGCGCGCGTTGTCGGCGAGCGCCGCGAGATCGATCTCCACCGCCGTCGGGCGGATGGGCCCGACCGCGGCGCCGCCCGCCTCCACGCGTGGAGCTGCTCGCACGTTCCCAGATTTGGCCCACAACCGGTGGGCTGTCAAACTAACGACTTGGATTTGCGAGGAAAATAACCCGATCCCGCCGCCGGAGGCCGCGGCGGGATCGGGCTTCTACCGTTAACCGTTCAGGCGGCCGCCTTCTTGCGCTCGGCCTTCTCGATGAGGGCCGGCGTCACGACCAGGGCCCGGCCGCGCGGGATGATGAGGCCGTCGCGGGCGAGCTGGTTGAACGCGCGCGAGATCGTCTCGCGGCACGAGCCGATCATGTTGGCCAGCTCCTGCTGCGTCGGGCGGCGGCGGACGACGAGGCCGTCCGGCGACTCGGCGCCCTCCTCGCGGGCGAGCCCGACGAGGCGGTGGATGAGGCGCTCGTTCACGTCGCAGAGCGCGAGCTGCGCGATGGTCTCGTCGGCGCGGCGCAGGCGGCGCGCCATCTCGCCGAGGAGGTTCATCGCCGTGCGCGGATGCGACGAGATGTGTCTCATCAGGTCCTCGCGCGAGAGCACGAGCAGCGCGGTCGGCTCGATCGCGAGGCAGTTCGCGGAGCGGTTCGCGCCGTCGAACAGCGACATCTCGCCGAACGAGTCGCCGGCGCGAAGGATGGAGAGGGTCACCTCACGGCCACTCTCGCCGAAGATCACCACCTTCACGCGGCCCGTCATGATGACGAAGACGGAGTCGCCTGGCTCGTCCTGGTTCACGACGGCGGCGCCGGCGGCGACGCGTCGGACCTGCACCCTCGTCGACAGATCCTCGATCGCGGAGATCGGGAGCGCGGCGAAGAGCGTGGCGCGTGCGATCGACGCGCGGATGCGGGCGGGGTCTTCGGGGGCAAGCGAGGGGCGACCGAGGACGGTCGAGACTGACGTCGGCGGAAGCTGGGGGCGAGCGATGCCAAGCGCCATAGACTGAGCTCCTGGTGAGTCGACGAGGTGTCGACGGCTAGTGAGCGGGAGTAGAGCAAGCCTCGGGCCGTGGCCGAGATCGCAAACCGGCAACCGAGGTTTCGCGGGGTTGCCAGGTGGGTGTCAGGGCAGCACGTGACCGGTGCTTCACATTTCTGGTGAGGACCGCGGCGCCCGTGTCGTGATCATCACGCTTCGTGCGGCGCGTCACGGCCAGAAATCCAGCACCAGGGGCCAGTTTTCCGACGCTGAAACCGAGGTAAATGTCAGGCGCGTTGCGGTTCTGCGCGGTGGAGCTGGTGTGGGTTCCGCCTGTGCTAGCGTGCGACCGTCCATGCCCGAGCCGACGCGCGACATCGCGATCACCGTCAACGGCGACGCCCACGCGGTGCCCGCCGGGATCACGATCGGCGAGCTTCTCGTCCGGCTCGGCCTGGGCGGCCGCCGCGTGGCGGTCGAGCGCAACAAGGCCGTCGTGCCCCGCGCCGAGCATGCGGCGACCCAGCTCGCCGACGGCGATCACCTCGAGGTGGTCGCGTTCGTCGGCGGCGGATGAAGACCCAGCCATGAACGATACCTGGACCATCGCCAATCGCACGTTCTCGTCACGCATCATCGTCGGGACCGGCAAGTACGCATCGCTCGAGGAGACGCGCGACGCGATCGCCGCGTCGGGCGCCGAGATGGTGACGGTCGCGCTGCGCCGCATCGATCTGAAGGCCAAGGGCCCGAACCTGCTCGACGTGATCGACCGGAAGAAGTACCTGCTCCTGCCGAACACCGCCGGCTGCTACACGGTCGACGAGGCGGTGCGCACGTGCCTCCTGGCGCGCGAGCTCGGCATGGACGAGATGGTGAAGCTCGAGGTCATCGGCGACCCCAAGACCTTGTATCCGGACAACGCGGCGACGGTCGAGGCGGCGAAGGTGCTCGTGAAGGAGGGCTTCACGGTCCTGCCCTACTGCGGCGACGACCTCATCACGTGCAAGCGCCTCGTCGACGCCGGCTGCCCGGCGGTGATGCCGCTCGCCGCGCCGATCGGCTCGGGCCTCGGCATCCGCAACCCGCACAGCCTGCGCATCATCATCGACGAGGTGGCCGCGCCGGTCATCGTCGACGCCGGCGTCGGGACGGCGAGCGACGCGGCGGTGGCGATGGAGCTCGGCGCGACGGCGGTGCTCATGAACACCGGCATCGCGCAGGCGAAGAAGCCGGTGCTCATGGCCGAGGCGATGAAGCTCGCCGTCGACGCCGGCCGCAAGGCGTTCCTGGCCGGGCGCATGCCGATCCGCGCGTACGCGAACGCGTCGTCGCCGACGGCCGGGTTGATCGAATGATCCCGTTCGTCCTGAGCGAAGCCCGAGCGTGAGCGAGGGCGAGTCGAAGGACGCGCTCCGCATCGTCCTCGTCACCGACCGGCGGCTGATGGGCGGAGAGGCGGGGTTCGGCGCGGCGATCGCCGCGGCGGTCCGGGCGTTGCCGCCGCGTGCCGCGATCGTCCAGGTGCGCGAGAAGGATCTCGGCGCCGCCGCGCTCTTGCGGCTGGTGCGCGCCGCGCAGGCGGCCGCGCCCGAGCAGCTCGTCGTCGTGAACGACCGCCTCGACGTCGCGCTCGCGGCGGCCGCGGGCGGCGTGCAC
>JAIOII010001119.1 GCA_019912685.1 Kofleriaceae bacterium | reverse complement strand
CAGCACCGCCACCATCGCGCGCAGCCTCGCGAACCTCGCGCCCACGTGGAACGTGGAGGCGCCCGACCTCCAGCCGGTGCCGTTCGTGATCGGCGACCGCGTGCTCGTCGCCGACCGGGAAGGCATGCACGAGCGCGACGTCGCCTCCGGCGCGTCCCTCGCGCACGCCGCGTTCGCCCGGCCGTGGCCGCACGGAGCGTCCGTGGAGGCCGCCGACGCCGACACCGCGATCGTGAGCGGCGACCGCGTGCTCGTCGCCGTCGATCGCGCCCGTGGCGTCGAACGCTGGCGGCGCGAGCTCGACCGCAGCGCGGACCTCGTGGCGTTGGTCGGTCGTCGAGTCTACGCCGTGACGCGTGAAGGCCGCGGCGCCTCGCTCGTGGTCCTCGACGCGGAGCGCGGCGATCCCCTGGCGACGGCTCGGCTCCCCGCCGGTGTCGTGTTCGGGAAGATGTGGACGGTCCGCGATGGACTCGTCGTTGCCGGCGACCGGCTCACCGGGGCCGAGCTCAGCACGTTCGTCGTCGGGCTCGATGTCGACGGCGGGGTTCGCTGGCGCTACCAGACGATCGAGCGGCGCGTGGTCGATGTCGATCGCGATGCGGAGCGCGCGGTCATCGTCGGGGCCGGCACGGCGACCGTGCTCCGCACGTCGGACGGCCAGGTGCAGGCGTCGTGGCCCATGCGCGACGAGACCGTCGACGCGAGCCTCGCAGGCGACACCGTGTACGTGGTGGCGGGGGACAACGTCGACCTCGGCTCCGAGATCCGCGCGCACGATCTCGCGGGTCGGCTCGTCTGGCGGCGGCGCACGGCCACGCGCGGGCCCCTCACCATCACGGCCGATGGCGTGCTCTACGCGTCACAGACCGGTGAGGTGCTCGTCGCGCTCGCACGCACGACCGGGGCACCGGTCTGGCGCTGGGGCATGGGCCCGACGTTCGACTTCCGGGTGGCGCCCGACGGTGGTGTCGTCGTCGGGCGCCCCGTCGTCGGTGGTCGGGAGCTCGTCGCGTTCCAGCGCGGACGGCGACCCGCGCCGGCCCATACGCTGTCGGTGGTCGGCACGTATGCCAATGACTGCTCCCCGGCACTGCTGCGCGTCGGCGACAGGTGGATCCCGCCCGGCCGGTTCCGTCTATCGTTGACCGGCCGTGGGCTCGTGGCCATCGGCGGCGAGCACCACGCGTACGACGCGGGACGCGTCGTCGTGAACATCGTCGAGGAGTGCGAGGATTGACGGGCCTGGAGCGCGTCGTCCGCGGGCGCGATCGTTCGATTCCTTCGCACGAACACGTCCAAACTTCCGGATTGTCGGGTTCGGGGGCGGGCCTCATGGTGCAACACCAACCGGAGGCTCCCATGCAATCCACCGCGTTCCCCTCGGCGATGCGCCGCGTCTCGGCCACGGTCGGCGTCAGCGACCGGATCGCGTTCCTGCGCAAGACGTACCTGCTCCTCGGCGCGGCGCTCGTCGCGCTGGCCGCCTTCACGGGCGGCATGATGACGCTCGCGCCCGAGACCAGCCTCGCCATGTCCCGCTGGGCGTTCGGCGGGTCGTGGCACTGGCTCCTCGTGCTCGGCGCGTTCATGGCGGTCGGCTACGCGGCCGAGCGCCTCGCGTGGTCGCCGTCGTCGCGGGGGCTGCAGTACCTCGGGCTCGCGATCGGCGTCGTGGCGCAGGGCTTGCTGCTCCAGCCGCTGCTGTGGGCGGTCATCGTGACGCTCGGCGTCGCGAGCGCCGGCACGGTCATCGCGCAGGCGACGCTCATCACCCTCACCATCTTCGTGGGGCTCACGCTCACGGTCTTCGTCACGAAGAAGGACTTCTCGTTCCTCCGTGGCGCGCTCGTGGTCGCCAGCTTCGCGGCGCTCGGCGTCATCGTCGCGTCGCTCTTGTTCGGGTTCCAGCTCGGCGCGCTCTTCGCCGGCGTGATGGTGCTCGTGATGGCGGGCTACATCCTGTACCAGACGAGCCTGGTCCTCTCGCAGTTCCCGCCGACCGCGCACGTCGCCTCCGCGCTCATGCTCTTCTCGACCGTCGCGACGCTGTTCTGGTACGTGCTCCAGCTCCTGCTCGCGATGCGCCGGGAATGAGCCGGCCGTCCGCGTCCCATGACTGCCCTCGTCCTAACGTCGAGACGGCGGATGCCACGTGGGAGGTGTGACGTCGCTGACCGCGATGTACGGCGCGGAGTTCACGTCGATCGTGACGGTGAAGCCCCACGCGAGGTGGCCGAGCACGCGTCGTGGGTTTGCGCAGAACAGGTACGACCAGAAGCGCCAGACGACGATCACCTTGGTGGCGTTGTTCTGCGTCTCGTCCAGTCGTTTGATCTCGGCCAAGGCGCCGGGCGCCGCTGCTTGCGCCGTGGTTCCCGTGGTCGCGGTCGGCCCCGGATCGTCCTGCATCCACGCCGTGCCAAGCGCTGGCTGGCTCTGGATCCTGTATGGATTCTGTTCGTCGATCTCGGGGCCGTCACCGTCGGTCGCGATCTCCTTGTCGTCGTCATCGAAGTACCGCGTTCGCCGCTCGACGTACTGCAGCCACACGACGTCGTCGCAATCCGGCGCGAAGGCGTAGAACGCTTGCTTCGGTCCCCAGTGCTCGCGCCCGTGACCGAACCCCGACTCCGGCGTGATGGTCTCGACCGTGGCGGCATCCGCGGGCCCGTCCGCCGGGGTCTTGCGAGCGACCGTGAAGACGATCGGCGGACCGGCCTCGCTACGCACGGTGATCCGACATCCATCGACGGTCCGCTCCCAGGCGACCTCTACCTCGCCTGCCGGGAGGCGCAGCGGAAAGGAGCCCGTTCGTTCGTCGGGCGCCGCGTCCTTGCGCTCGCGGACGTTCTCGATGACCGTCGCCAGCACCTCGAGCGGGGGTCGCTGCAGGTGCCGGTCGGACTCCGCGGGGATCCGCGGCAGTTCCTGGCCATCGGGACCCTGCGGCCCACCGCACGCGGCAGCCAGGACGCCGAGCACCAGCACTGCGCGCCCTGCCGTCATCGCGGGCACCAGCGCGAGCCAGGCGTACACAGCTCGCGGCAGGGCGCCACGCCGTTCGGCGCGTACGGGTCGTCGCAGCAGGCGCCGCCGGGACAGTCGTTCGTGCAGGTCATCGTGCGCGGCGCCGCGCAGCTGGTCTCGAGCAGTCGCGCCATCTCGTCGCCGGTGAGTCCGAGGGCGCGGCCGATTCGTTCGAGGGTCCGACGCTCGCGGTCGCTGATCCCGCCGACGCGGCGGGCCTCCCATAGCTTCCAGCGAAAGATCTCCTCACGCAGGCGGCGAAAACGCTCGCGGATCGGGTTCCACATCGGGTCGCCGAGCCGCCCGAGCGAGTCGAGCGCGTCGCGGAGCTGCTGGTCGAGGATGTTCACCTTCGCCGACATGCGCGTCCGGATGGCGTCCGCGTGGTCGGGGAACTCGGCGAGCAAGCGCTCGAGCAGGCGAAGGTTGGCGACGTAGCAGAAGCACTCGTGGATCGGATTGACGAGATCGCGGATGCCGGAGTCGACGACGCGCTCGCCGATCCGACGCCAGTATCCGCCGTCGAGGAGCCGGAACTGCCCCACGTGCACGAGCTCGTGGAGGAGCGACTCCTTCACCTTCCACAGCTCGTCGAGACCTTCGATGTCGAGCAGGATGACGGCGTCGCCGTCGGGAGTCGCGGGCGGACAGGCGCGGCCGAGCGCACGACGGCCACCCGGGTTGAGGTTGCGCCCCCAGCGGATGCGCACGCGCCCCACTCGGATCTCTCCGTCGGGTCCCACCGTCGGTGCGCCGTCCCCCATCCCTGCGTCGAGTCCGTCGAACAGATCGGGGTGCTGCTCTCGCAGCTGGCGGAGCGCGTCGAGGATGTGTTGATTCTGCGCGTCGGTGCCGCGGATCGGCCGGTCGTTGCACGGGTCTCGTGCCGGCTGGAGGCCGTAGGCAAGCTCGCCGAAGTTCGGCGCGCCGGGAGTCGCCCCGGTCGCCTCGATCCCACCGAGGCCAGCCCAGTCGCCCGGAACGTCACGGTCGAGCGACGCTGCGTCGCGGCCGAGCGAATCGCCGCCCTCCGTCGACAGCCCGTCGTCGAAGACCGCGCCTCCAGTCCAGATGCCGGCCGCGACGGCGTGGGCCTCGGCGGGCCCGGCAACCGGCGCGTCCTGGAACGCGTACGCGACGTAGTCGACGATGCACCGCGCGGAGGGACGGCACGCATAGAGTGCGACGCTCTCGCCATCATCACCGAGCATCTCGCCGGCGAGGCGGGCATGTAGGGTGGCCGCGCCGTCGCTGGCGTCGAGATCATCGGCGCCGTCGCCGCTGCGAACCACCAGGAACGCGCCGGCGGGGAGCTCGATCGCAGGCAACGCGACGGTCGCTCGCGACGTGACCACGGTCCAGCCGTCGAGACGTATCGCGGCGGCGCCGGCGCGTAGCTCGATCCACTCCTGGCCACGGTCCGAAGGCCCCGGGTCGAAGAGCAGCTCGTTGACGATCATGGCCGGCGGCGCTGACCGGTCGACGATCGTGTCCTTGTCACAGTCCTTGCCACACGCGGCCGCGGCGACCGATAGACACACGACGAACGCGTGTTTCATGGTTCCCCCGTCGCGAGGGTGTCACGGGAGATGCGCACGGATCTTCACCCGGATCGGGTGACCGCTGGACGGGTGGGCAATTGCCCAGGTGGGTAGCCGGTCGCGACGGGTACCCCCTCCTGGGTCAGGGCGGGCCGTAGTCGACGGTCTCGATCAGGATGATCTGCCAGCGGTCGTCGCGCTTCGTCAGCCGCACGATGCGGGTGTCGCCGTAGCCGCTGCCGGTGTAGAGCTCGAAGGTGTCGCGGTCGCCGCCGGGCGCGGAGCCCGGCTTCCAGACGCAGCGCTTGGCGTTCGCCTCGGTGTCGAAGTACTCGTCCGGCTCGAAGCCGATCACCGCCTGCGGGCCGTCTTGCGTGAGGCGCGCTGCTATGGAGTCGCGTGACGACGTCGACTGGTCGAGGCGGACCCGGTCGGCGAGGAGCGCCACGATCGGCGCGGGATCGTTCGCGGCCAGCGCGCGCGCGATGGCCTCGCCGTGCGGACGCGCGTCCGCCGGCACGAAGTCGCTCGCGTCGAACTCGGACTCCGTGCAGTGAGGCCACTTGCTGGCGTGGAGCCGGGCGTCGATCGCGGCGTCCGCCGCCGGCTGCAGCGACAAGCGCAAGCCCGAGCCCGAGCACGACCGCGATGATCTGCCTGGAGGTCATGGCTACGGACTCACCTCGAGCACGCCCTCGCAGAGGAGGTCGACGGAGCCGGTGCCCGGGTCGCGCGGGGCGGTGAGCGGGGTACCGTCGCAGGTGGCGGTGAAGGTGGTGGCGGAGGCCTCGGGGATGTAGACCTCGTGCGGCACGCCGCGCGCGGAGCCGCGCGTGATCTCGAGGCGAAGGGCGCGGGTGCCGCGGTCCCAGCGGTTCTCGACGACGGCGCCGGCGATGCGGGCGGCGCGAACGCGCGAGATCCAGCGGACGACCTGCGGGCGCTCGGTCCAGGTTTCGCCGGTGGCGTCGTAGTCGTAGACGCCCCAGTTGCCCTGGCTCTCTTCCTTCCAGAGCCAGAAGGCGTTGGAGGCGAGGTAGCGATCGTGGAGCTCGTGCTGGACGTCCATCCAGAGGTCGGCGTTGGGCGTCGTCGGGCCGATGCCGTACTCGCCGATCCAGAGCGGGGTCTGCCAGGCGTCGGCCTCGGCGCGCGCGAGCTGGATGCTCGGCTCGAGGTCGGAGGGCACGAGCTCCTCGAGCGCGGTCTGGTCGGCGCGGAAGACGAAGGTGTAGACGTGAGGCGCGTAGACGGCGCCGTCGGTGGGGAACGGGGCGGCGGCGGTCGGGACGCCGTCGGTGAAGTTGCGGATCGCGGACGGCTCGAAGAAGACGAGCTTCTTCGGCGCGGCGGCGCGGAGCGCGGCGGCGGCGGCGAAGTTGAAGGCGTCGACGAGGGCGAAGCCGACGGTCGGCTCGTTGAAGATCTCGAAGCCGATCACCGCGGGGTGGTCGGCCCAGCGCGCGGCGACGTGCTCGAGCATCGCGATGAACTCGGCCTGGAGGCCGTGCGGATCGCCCTCGGCGAAGAAGCTGTCGAACGCGCGCGTGACCTGCGCCGAGGTGCGGCGCGCGGCGAGGTCGGTGAGCGGGCCCTCGAGGAGCATGTCGGGCGGCGGCACGATCGCCCAGAGCGGCGCGCCGTCCTCGCCGATCTCCTTGGAGTACGCGTCCTGGTGGAGATCGATGACGACGAGGAGGCCGGCGTTCGCGGCGCAGGTGACGGCGGCGTCGACCCGCGCGAGGTACGCCTCGTCGAAGACGTCGCGCTGGGGCTCGACGCCGCTCCAGCTGATCGGCAGGCGCAGGTGATCGAAGCCGAGCGCGCGCATGCGGCGGCAGTCGTCGTCGGTCAGCGGCGGCACCTCCTCGACGGGGATGCGGCCGTCGTCGAAGGTGACGTCGAAGACGCCGTCGACGCGCGCGTTGACGCCGTGGAGGAGCGCGATGCGGCCGCGCTCGTCGCGCAGGTGCGTGCCGTCGGAGTCGAGCGGCGTGGTCGGCGTGCGGCCGGGAGAATCGCTGCAGGCGGCCGCGGCGAGGACGAACGACAGGATGACGGCGCGCATGGGCTCCTTCGGGTCGGCGACAGCCTACCGGAAGTTGCTGTTATGGTCTCCGGGTGCGTCGTCCATCGATCAGTGTCGCGCTCGCCGCGTGCATCGCGCTCGCCGCGTGCGGGTCGTCGGGACCGACGAAGCCGAGTCAACAGGAACCCGGTTCGACCGGCGCCGATCAGCCAGCGCCCGCGCGCTGCGACGTGAGCCACGAGCCACCGGTCGGCGGGTTCGGCGATGCCGTGCTGCACGTCGAGAGCGAGGATCCCGACGCGCGCTTGATCGCGACGCTCGATGGCAAGCCGGAGCCGGCGCCGGCGCCCGGTCCGCGCGTCGAGCTGCGCGCCGCCGGCGGCACGTACACGCTCGACGTCCAGGACCGCGGCAACAGCGTGCGCTGCGAGAACGTCGAGCTCGTGATCGGCGGCGTGACGACCGTGCGCGTGCGGTTCACGCGGTGATCGCCCCGGCCCCGGTCGCGCTCAGCTGGCGAGGTCGCGGACGGTGGCGTGATCGTCGGTGGTGGAGAAGCGGCCCTTCGCGTCGCGCGTGACGGTGCCGACGGCGATCGTCGGATCGTGGGTGAAGAAGAGGCGGCCGTGGCGGCCGACGAGGTCGGCGAGGAGGTTGGACTTCTCGTCGATCAGGCGCTCGGGGTAGCGGTCGTAGCCCATCGTGATCGGCACGTGGACCCACGGCTTGCCGGGGATGAGGTCGGCGGCGAAGACGATCGGGCCCGACGGCATGTCGATCTCGGCGAGGAGGAGGCCGGGCGTGTGGCCCTCGCTGCGGTGGAAGCGATAGCCGGGGCCGAGGACGTCGCTGGTGGCGCCGGTCACGCGCTCGAGCCGGCCGGTCGCCTCGAGGAGCGGCTGCAGCTCGGGGATGAACGACGCGCGGTCGCGCGCGTGCGGGGTGAGGGCGCGCTGCCAGGCCTCGTCGCCGCACACCCAGGTCGCGCGCGGGAAGACGAGCGCCGGCGCCCTGCCTTCCTCGTACGCGGTGAGCGCGCCGCCGGCGTGATCGAAGTGGAGGTGGGAGAGGACGACGACGTCGATCTGCTCGGGCGCGACGCCGAGCGCCGCGAGCGACTCGAGGAGGACGTGGCGATCCTCGACGACGCCGTAGCGCTCGCGCATGGCGGGCGAGAAGAAGGCGCCGATGCCGGTCTCGAAGAGGATGAGGCGCGCGTCGTCGCGGACGAGCAGGCAGCGGCACGCGAGCGGGATGCGGTTCTGCTCGTCGGGCGCGATCCACTTCTCCCACATCGGCCGGGGCGCGTTGCCGAACATCGCGCCGCCGTCGAGGCGCTGGCTGTTGCCGAGGACGGAGGTGATCGTGCGGGCCATCTGCGACGGATTGTACCGGGCGGTGCGCGGCGGTCTACCATCACGGCGTGAGGGGAACCGCGTTCGTGATCGTCTTCCTGGCCGCGTGTGGGCCGCGCGCGGAGGCGCCGCGTGCGCCCATGGTCGAGGCACCGCGGGAGACGCCGCGCGAGGCAGCGCGGCTGGTCGCGGCGTCGCCGGTCGCGCTCGTGGCGGATGGGAGCGACATCTATCACGCGGACCTCGAGGGGCTGTGGACGATCTCGGTCAGCGGCGGTGACGCGCGGCTCGTCGCGGCCCCGGAGCAGCTGATCGAGCGCATCGTGCCGGCGGGCGACGAGGTGGTGCTGGTCGTGGCCGACGGCGTGCTCGCGGTGGCGAGGGAGGGCGGCGCGCCGCGAACGGTGTACGCCGGCGCGACCGATGCGGTCGCGGTCGACGGCGATGGCGTGTGGCTCGTGAGCGGCGACGAGCTGCGGGTGGTTCCGCTGGCGGGTGGACCGGCGCGGGTCGTCGCGCGCGGGGTCGGCGAGCCGGTGGCGCCGATCGTGACGGATGGCGACGCGGTGTACGTCGCGGTCGCGATCGAGCTCGCGGACGCGCCGCCGATGCGCGACGCGCCGCAGCCGGCGGCGATCGATCGCATCGC